>JBAVKY010000136.1:0-6034 GCA_049688555.1 Propionicimonas sp. | reverse complement strand
GTGGAAGGCCGCCCCGGCGCCGTCGCCGGAGGGCACCTGCTGCACTGCGGGGTGGGCAGTGGCATCGTGGCCGACTCCGCGGTGGAGCCCGAGCTCGCCGAGTGGCGGGCCAAGACCCGGTTTCTGGGCGGCGATCCACTCTCGGCCCTGGAAACCATGCTGCTCACCGACGGCCGTTTCCCCCACGGCCCGCGCCACCGGGAACGACTCGCCCGCACCAACCAGGCCCTGGCGTTGGGCATCGACTTGGCCGCGGTGGACGCCCGCCTGGCCGCCCTCGCCGCCGAGCACCCCACGGGGTCGTTCCGCGTCCGACTGCTCGCCAATGCCCAGACCATCACCATCACCGCCACGGTCGCCCCGGACACCGAGCTGCCGCTTCGGCTGGCGCTGGCCGCCGAGCCGTTGGCGGTCGGGCCGCTGGCGGCGGTGATCCGTCACAAGACCTCCTGGCGGGTCCACTACGACCGGCTGCGGGAAGGCGCCGGGCCCGGGATTTTCGATGTGATCTGCTACACGCCGGAGGGTCGCTTGACCGAGTGCACCTGGGGAAACCTCGCCCTCGAACTGGACGGAGTCTGGGTCACTCCCCCGGCCGACGCGGGCCTGCTCCCAGGGGTGGAACGGGCGGCCCTGATCGAGGCGGGGCGAATCGTCGAGGCAGAGGTCTGGGTTCACGACCTCGCCCGGGCCAGCGCGCTGGCCTTCTGCAACGGGACGCGGGGCTGGCTCCCCGCCGTCCTCGTGGAGTAGCGGGGCGCTCAGACCAGCGCGGCCCACACCGACGCGACCCAGTCCAGCGCGGGTCAGACCAGCGCGGCGAGGAAGCGCTGCACGCTCGAAAAGAAGCGGAGCCCATCGGTGGAGGCCCCCGTCAGCGGCTCGACATTGTGCTCGGGGTGGGGCATCAAGCCCACCACGTTGCCTCGCTCGTTCGTGATGCCGGCGATGTCGTGCAGCGAGCCGTTCGGGTTCACCCCGAGGTAGCGGAACACCACCCGGTTCTCGCCCTCCAGCCGTGCCACCGTCTCGGCGTCGGCCTGGTAGTTCCCCTCGCCGTTCTTCAGCGCGATGACGATCTCCTGACCGTCGGTGAAGTCGTAGGTCCACACGGTGTCGCGGGTTTCCACCCGCAGCTTCTGATCACGGCACACGAACGTGCGGCGGTCGTTGCGGATCAGCGCGCCGGGCAGCAGGTGAGCCTCGCAGAGCACCTGAAAGCCGTTGCAGATGCCGAGCACCGGCAGACCCTTGGTGGCCCGCCGGATGACCTCGTCCATCACCGGAGAGAACCGGGCGATCGCGCCCGCGCGCAGGTAGTCGCCGTAGGAGAAGCCACCGGGCAACACGACAGCGTCGACCCCGTGCAGGTCGTCGCTGGCATGCCATAGCGGGACGGGCTCCGCCCCGCTGAGCCTGACCGCGCGCTGCGCGTCGGCGTCGTCCAGGGAGCCCGGGAAGGTGACGACACCGATCCGAGCGGTCACTGCGCCACCCGGACGTCGAAGGTCTCGATCACGGTGTTGGCCAGCAGCGTGTCGGCCGCCTGGCGGATCTGCTCCAGTCGTTCATCGCTCAGCTCACCGTCCACCTCGACCTCGAACCGCTTCCCCTGACGAACCGTCAGTCCGGAGAAACCGAGTCGTTGCAGGGCACCGGTGACTGCCTTGCCCTGGGGATCCAGGATCTCGGGCTTGGGCATCACGTCGACGATCACTCGTGGCATGGCGAGGAGTCTAGTGAACGGCCGGTCAGTTGCTGGTAAGCCGCCAGGTAGCGGGACCGCGTGGCGGCGACCACCTCGTCGGGCAGCGGCGGTGGCGGGAGCTCGGACGCCTTGTCCCAGCCCGAATCGTGGGCCAACCAATCGCGCACGTACTGCTTGTCGTAGCTGGGCAAGGACACTCCCGGCTGCCAAGCGGCGGCGTCCCAGAACCGGGAGGAATCCGGGGTGAGCACCTCGTCGGCGAGCACCAGGGTGCCGTCCGGCCGCAGCCCGAACTCGAATTTGGTATCGGCCAGGATGATGCCGCGCTCCCGAGCGATCGCCTCGGCTCGCCGGTACAAGGCGAGGGTGGCCGTCCGCAGCCGTTCGGCCAGGTCGGCGCCGTGCAGCGCGACGATGGTGGCGAAGTCGACGTTCTCGTCGTGCTCCCCCAGCGGGGCCTTGATGGCCGGGGTGAAGATCGGCTCCGGCAGCCGCGAGCCGTCCAGCAGGCCGTCCGGCAGTGGGATGCCGCAGACGGTCCCGCTGGCCTGGTATTCCGTCCAACCAGAACCGGTCAGGTAGCCGCGCGCCACGCACTCGACCGGCACCATGGCCAGCGACTCGACGATCACCGCCCGACAGGCGAGCTCCGCTGGCACCTCGGTGCTGACGATGTGGTTCTCGATGACGTCGGCGAGTTGGTCGAACCACCACAGCGACAGCTGCGTGAGCACCACGCCCTTGTCCGGGATCGGGGGGGCCAGCACGTGGTCGTAGGCGGAGATGGCGTCGGTGGCCACCAGCAGGATCCGATCCGGGCCCCAGGCGTAGAGGCGGCGGACTTTGCCGGCGTGCAGCAGCGGGAGTTCGAGCACCCGCTCAGCCTAACGTCGGCTCCGGGCGAATCGCCTGGCGGATCATGGTCACCGCGATGAAGGTCAGGAAGAGCGCGAACAGGATGCTGCCGGCCTGGGCGGGGATCTGGTGGGCCACCCAGACGCCCCCCGGGCTGGTCACCAGCGACGCAGCTCCAACGGTGAGCCCGGCCCGCACGTCGACATTGTCGCGGCGCAGGTTCGCCCAGACCCCCGACAGCACTCCTGGGATCATCATCACCAGCGAGGCGCCCTTGGCGACCAGGTCGCTGGCCCCGAACCACAGCATCAGCACGGGCACCACAACCCCGCCCCCACCGATCCCGAGGATGGCCGACAGCACACCAGCCACCAGCCCCAGACCGACCAGAGCGACGATCCGCCACGGGTCGAGCGGCAGTCCCTGGCCGCGGTTCGGCACCACGAGCAGCAGCTGGACGATCATGACGGCGACGAACCCGACGAAGATCCACTGGGCGGTGCGGCGCCGGATGGCCATCAGCAGCCGGGTGCCCAGCTGGGCGCCGGTCACCGCCCCGAGGGCGAGCAGGCCGCCGGCCGCCAGGTCGACGCTGCCCCCGTAGGCGTACGCGGCCACACCGACAGCGATCGCCGGGATGATGGCCAGCAACGAGGTCCCCACCGCTCGGCGGTGGTCCATGCCGAGCACCACCACGAGCCCTGGGATGATGATGAGCCCCCCACCGATCCCGAACAGCCCGGCGAAGAACCCCGAGCCACACCCGATCAGCAGCAGCAGGCCGACCTGCGATCTCCGCAGCTGCGAGGCAGGCGGTGTCACAACACGGAACCAGGCTGATACGCGGCACCGGCGGGGTAGAAGTCCGCCAACTCAGCGACACGGGCCGCGATCCGATCCACCTGGTCCCCCGAAGAGCCGGTCAGTTCCAGCGGATCGCTGACCACCCCCGCCAGCTGCTCACGGCCAAGACCCAACCGCGGATCGGCGGCCAGACGTTCGAACAGGTCGTTTCGGGCCGCTCCGGCCCGCATGGCGAGCGCCACCGCGACGGCGTGCTCCTTGATCGCTTCGTGGGCGGCCTCCCGTCCAACCCCGGCGCGGACGGCGGCCATCAGCACCTTCGTGGTGGTGAGGAACGGCAGGTAACGCTGCAGTTCAGCCTCGATCACCGCGGGGAAGGCGCCGAATTCGGCCAGCACGGTCAGGAAGGTCTCGAACAGCCCGTCCAGGGCGTAGCAGGCGTCGGGCAGCGCCACCCGGCGAACCACCGAGCAGGCGACATCGCCCTCATTCCACTGGTTGCCGGCGAGTTCTCCGGCCATCGCGGCGTAGCCGCGCAGGATCACGGCCAGCCCGTTCACGCGTTCGCACGAGCGGGTGTTCATCTTGTGTGGCATCGCCGAGGAGCCGACCTGGCCCTCGGCGAAGCCTTCGGTGACGAGCTCCTGGCCGGCCATCAGCCGAATCGTGGTGGCGAGGCTCGAAGGCCCTGCCGCGGTCTGCACCAGGGCCGCCAGCACGTCGTAATCGAGGCTGCGGGGATAGACCTGACCGGTGGCCGTCAGCACCCGGGTGAACCCCAGGTGCTGGGCGACCCGGTGTTCCAGCTCGGCGAGTTTGGCCGTGTCCCCGCCGAGCAGGTCCAGCATGTCCTGCGCGGTGCCCATCGGGCCCTTGATGCCGCGCGCGGGGTACCGTCCGATCAGCTCGTCGATGCGCTCGTAGGCCAGCAGCAGTTCGTCGGCGGCGCTCGCGAACCGCTTGCCGAGGGTGGTCATCTGCGCGGCGACGTTGTGCGAACGGCCGGCCATGGCCACGTCCCGGTACTGCACCGCCAGCCTGGCCAGGCTCACCAAGACGGTGACGATCCGCTCGCGGACGAGCTGCAGGGAACTCAGCACCTGGTGCTGCTCGATGTTTTCGGTCAGGTCGCGGCTGGTCATGCCCTTGTGGATGTGCTCGTGGCCGGCCAGCGCGTTGAACTCCTCGATGCGGGCCTTCACGTCGTGGCGAGTGACCCGTTCGCGGGCGTCGATGGAAACCAGGTCGACCTGGTCGACCGCGGCCCGATAGTCCGCGATGACGAGGTCGGGGTCATCGCCGCCGAAGTCGACGCCGAGCTCGCGCTGGGCCTCGAGGACGGCCAGCCACAGCTGGCGTTCCGCGACGATCTTGCTGTGCGGCGACCAGATGTCCCGCATCGCGGAAGATGCGTAGCGGGTGGCCAGGACGTTGGGCGTGCTCATGGCAGTTCCTTTGTGGACAGCTCGTCGGCCGCTGCTTTCGCGGCGATATCGGTGCGATGGAAGCTGCCGTCGAAGCGGACGCGGGCCACCGCCGCGTAGGCGGCCTCGCGGGCGGCAGTCAGGTCGTCACCGGTGCCCACGACGGCCAGCACCCGACCCCCGGCGGTCACCAGGTGACCCTCGGCGTCGAGCGCGGTGCCGGCCTGGAAGATGCCCTCACCGTCGGCTCCGGTGATCACGTCACCCTTGCGCGGGGTCTCGGGATAGCCCTGGGCGGCCAGCACCACGGCCACCGCGGCGCCACTCCCCCACTCCAACGGCGGCTCGTCGGCCAGCCTGCCGCTGGCGGCGGCGAGCAACACCCGCCCCAGCGGGGTTTTCAACCGGGTCAACAGCGGCTGCGTCTCCGGGTCACCGAAGCGGGCGTTGAATTCCACCACACGAAGCCCGCGCGAGGTGAGCGCCAGGCCGGCGTACACCAGGCCGACGAACGGGGTGCCGCGCCTGGCGAGTTCGTCCACGGTCGGCTGGATGACCGTGGCGACGACCTCGTCCACCAGGCCCGCCGGCGCCCACGGCAGCGGGGTGTAGGCGCCCATGCCGCCGGTGTTGGGCCCGGTGTCCCCGTCCCCGACGCGCTTGAAGTCCTGCGCGGGCTCGAACGGGAGCACGCTCGTGCCGTCCGACAACGCGAACAGGCTCACCTCGGGGCCGTCCAGGAACTCCTCGACGATCACCCGGCGACAGCTCGCAGCGTGCCGGAGAGCGGCATCCCGGTCGTCGGTCACGATGACACCCTTGCCGGCCGCGAGGCCGTCGTCTTTCACGACGTACGGCGGCCCGAACTCGTCGAGGGCGGCCACCACCTCGTCCATGCTGACGCAGAGGCGGGCATCGGCCGTGGGCACCCCGGCCGCCTCCATGATCTCTTTGGCGAACGCCTTGCTGCCTTCGAGCATGGCCGCCGCACCGCTGGGCCCGAAGACCGGGATCCCGGCCTCGCGGACGTGGTCGGCGACGCCGGCAACCAGCGGAGCCTCCGGGCCGATCACCACCAGGTCGGCGGCGAGCGTCTTCGCCAGGGCGGCCACGGCAGCGCCGTCGAGGGGATCCACCGGGTGGTTGGTTCCCACGAGCGCAGTGCCGGGGTTGCCCGGCGCGATGTGCACGGCCGCCACCCCCGGATCCCGGCTCAACGCCCAGGCGAGGGCGTGTTCCCGTC
>JBAVKY010000135.1:0-14044 GCA_049688555.1 Propionicimonas sp. | reverse complement strand
GCTCGGTGCCACCGGCTGCGCCCAGGTGCCACCAGCGCAGTGGGGCAGGTCCGGGCCGACCGCCGGCTCGAGTGGGGCCCCACCGGCGTCGCAGCCGAGTGCACCACCGGTGACCCCTGCGGCCGCTAGCCCTGTCGCATTGCCGACCTTCGTGCAACCCTCTGCCAGCACCACCACGCTTCCGGGCTCGCTTCCGGTCCCGACCACATCGCCCGCCCCGGCAACGACACCGCCCCCTGAGACCAAGCCGGCCGCGGCTCCGGTCAACTGCGCGAAGCGCAAGTGCCTCGCACTGACGTTCGACGACGGCCCGATGACGGAGACCGAGAAGTTGCTGGACGTGCTCAAGAAGCAGCACGTCACGGCGACGTTCTTTGTGGTGGGGGAGCAAGCCAAGGCGCATCCGGGCGTCCTTCGCCGGATGGTGGCCGAGGGCCACGTGGTCGGGAACCATTCCTTCAGCCACCCGGAGTTCTGGAAGATCAGCGCCGCCAGCGTCAAGAGCCAACTCTCCCGCGCCACGGCTGCCATCCGGAAAGCCACCGGCAAGAAGGTGACGCTGTTCCGTCCGCCGTACGGGGAATCGAACGCCAAGATCCGCTCGATCGCCGGGAAACAGGGCCTGTGCCAGATTCTGTGGAGCGTGGATTCACTCGACTGGCGCTCCAAGAACGCCAAGGAGGTGGCCAAGCGGGTGCTGAGACTGGCGCGTCCCGGTGCCATCGTCCTCAGCCACGACATCTACCCCAGCACCCGCAAAGCCTGGGCCACCCTGATCCCGAAGCTGAAGAAGAAGGGCTACGTCTTCGTGACGGTCCCGGAGTTGCTGGGCAGCCGCATCAAGCCGGGCCGCACCTACTCGCAGCGCTGAGCCGCGACCAGGCGCTGAGCGATGTCTGGCAGCCACCGTTCGAACGGTGAGCCTCGACGCTCAGCCGCGGTTGCGCGCCAGACGGTAGCGCTCCAAGGCTTCCCGACGTTCCGTCGCGTGGTCGACGATCCGCTGGGGGTAGCCGTCGGAGTAGCCCTGCGCGGAATCCCAGGGGCGCAGCGCGGCGGAGCCCGACAGGTGCCGCAGTTCCGGGACGTAGCGGCGGACGTAGTTCCCCTCCGGGTCCACCGCATCGGCCTGGACGACGGGGTTGAACACCCGGAAGTACGGCGATGGGTCGGTTCCGGTGCCGGCCACCCACTGCCACCCGTGCGCGTTGGACGCCAGGTCGCCGTCGATCAGGTGGTCGAGGAAGTGACGGGCGCCGAGCGGCCACCAGCCGTGCAGATCCTTCGTGAAGAAGCTGGCTGTCACCATGCGCACCCGGTTGTGCATCCAGCCCTCGGCCAGGAGCTGCCGCATGCCCGCGTCCACCAGCGGGAAGCCGGTGCGACCCTGCCGCCACGCCTCGAAGCGGTCATCCGGCTCGTCGTAGGCGAGCGCCGCGAGGTCGGGGCGAAGGTCGGCCTCGAGCGTTGTCGGGTTGTTGGCGAGGACGTCGGCGTAGAACTCCCGCCACGCCAACTCAGTCACGAAGCGCTGGACACCCTCGCCGTCGGGGTGCTGGGAAAGGTCGGCCAGCAGGGTGCGTGGGTGCACCACCCCGAACTTCAGGTACGGCGACAGCCGTGAGGTCGCGTCCAGATCCGGACGGTCCCGCAGCGTCTCGTACCCGTCCACCCGGTCGCTGAGGAACGTGGACCAGGCCGTGGCCGCGCCCCCCTCGCCCGGTTCGGGGAGCCCGATCGGGCACGCCGCCAGCGCCGCCTCCAGCAGCGGCCGGGCCGCAGGATTGTCGCTCGCGCGGGCAAGATTCAAGACGGCGGGCTCGCCACACGGCGATCGCCAGCCGTGCTGACGCCAGGCTCGCGCGAAGGGGGTGAACACCTTGAAGGGCCGACCAGCGCCGGTCAGCAGCCGACCGGGGGAGACGGCGTAGGGAGAGCCGGTTTCGACCCAGGCCACCCCGGCCGCGGCGAGAGCCTCGCGAACCCGAGCGTCGCGCGCCCGTCCGTCCGGTTCCGATTCGGCGGAGACATGGACGCTGGTCGCTCCGACTTCGGCCGCCAGCGCCGGGATGACCAGCCGAGGATCACCGACCCGCAGCGTCAGGTTTCCCTGGTAGGCCTCGTTCGTCGCCTGCAGCGTGGCCGCCAGCCAGCCGAGGCGGACGTGGCCGGCCGGCTGCCAGAACCTGGGATCGATCACGAAGACCGGGAGTACCCGCCCTGCTTGCGCGGCAGCGGCCAGGGCCGGATGGTCGCCCCGGCGCAAGTCCCGGCGCAGCCACAGCAGAACAGTCGACGCCTTCGCCTCCTCAGCCACGCGGGCCAGCCTAGTCACCTCGCCGAACTCGTCAGCAAGACTGCTGAGCGGCGCAGGCTGCAGCTTCGCGCGCGTCACGCCATAGGGTTTGGGGATACGCCTTGGTCTCAGCACCGGCGTGGTGGGGGAGGGGAGTGACGATGCCGGCCAACGTCGCGGACGTCACTCGCCAGGTGGCCATCACCCTAGGAGCGTCCTTCCTGGCCGTGGCCCTGGCGCCGTGTCTCGGGGTGCTGGGTCGCGTGGTGCTGGGTTCCGGTGTGCCGGGCCCCAGCGAGCGGACCTCGCCAGGCCCGTTTGCCGAGGCCACCTTGCTGACGCCGGCCACCCCGGCCTGTGCGATCTGGGCTCTGATCTACCTTGGGCTGGCGGGTCACCTGGTCTGGCAGTGGCTTCCGCAGCACACCTCGTCGCGGCGCGCCCGTTCGATCGGGTGGCTGGCGGCGGTGGCGATGGTGCTCAACGGGCTGTGGCTGCTCGTGGTGCGCGCTGACTGGCTGTGGCTGAGCATCGTGGTGATCGTGGCTCTGGCGCTCGACCTCGGGCTGCTCGTGCAGGTGCTGACCCGGCAGCCGGCGTCCTCGACCGTCGAGGCGGTGCTGGTGGACGGAACCTTTGGGGTCTACCTCGGCTGGGTGTCGGTGGTGACGGTGGCGAACATCACGGCCACCCTGACGGCTTCGGGCCTGCGTCCCGGCGGCCTGGTCTCAGAGGTGGCGGCGGTGTTGGTGCTGGCTGTGACCGCCGGGTTCGGGGTCATCGTCGCCGCCCGGCTGGGCGGACGGTGGGCTGTGGCGGCGGCCCTCGTGTGGGGGTTGGGGTGGATCGCCGTTGGACGCTTCACCGGTGAGTTGTCCTCGGACATCACCGGGATCGCGGGCGTCACCGCCGCCGTTGCGGTGCTGGCCGCCACTGCCGTCGTCCGGGCGTCTCAGCGTCCAGCCGTCGCCAAGGTTGAGTCGCGGACGTCGGTGACCGGATCACCGTGACCTCGCACGCAGGCCAGCGCCGGTGCGGACTTCACCGGCGCGAGTGCTGCACAATGGCCCGATGAGCGACGCCCACGCTGAGTCGAGCCTGTTCCAACGGGTCGGGGGCCACCCGACCTTCGTCACCCTGGTGGACGCCTTCTATGCAGGCGTCGCCGCCGACGCCGACCTGCGGGCACTGTATCCCGAAGACGACCTGGGCCCCGCCAAAGACCGGCTCCGGATGTTCCTCGAACAGTATTGGGGAGGCCCCCACACCTATTCCGAGACGCGCGGGCACCCGCGCCTGCGGATCCGTCACGCCCCCTATGCCGTCACCCCAGCCCAGCGCGACCGCTGGCTGCGCCACATGAACGCCGCCCTGGACTCACTGGAACTGGCCGAGGCGGACCGCTCGGAGTTCGGCGACTATGTGACCCGGGCCGCGGATTTCATGGTCAACGCCTTCGACTGAGCGGGACGGACGCGCGGTAGGCTCGTTCGCCGGTGGGGCTTCCCGCCACGGGATCGGGCCACCCCAACGTCGGGGCCTGAGCCCGGGCCGACAGTGAGGACGAGCATGCGATACCAGAACCTCAAGCCATTCCCCGAAGGCTTCCTGTGGAGCGGCTCGACGTCGGCCTACCAGGTCGAGGGTGCCTGGGACGAAGACGGCAAGGGCCCCTCGGTCATCGACGTCCGGGAGAGCTACCCCGAAGGCACCACCGACTACCGGGTCGCCTCCGATCATTACCACCGCTTCGCCGAAGACGTGGAGCTCTTCGCCGAGCTGGGCCTGAACGCCTACCGCTTCTCGATCGCGTGGACGCGCATCATCCCCGACGGGGACGGCGCCCTCAACCAGGCCGGGATCGACTTCTACCACCGGCTCATCGACGCGCTGCTCGCCAAGGGCATCCAGCCGATCGTCACCATGTACCATTTCGACCTGCCGGCGGCGCTGGACGCCAAGGGTGGCTGGGAGAACCGGGCGACGGCCGACGCCTTCGAGCGGTTCGCGCGCGTCCTGTTCGACGAGTACGGCTCGAAGGTCACCTACTGGCTGACCATCAACGAGCAGAACATGATGATCCTCTACGGCGAGGCGATCGGCACCGTGAAGCCAGGACGGCCGAAGTCGGCCATCTACCAGGCCAACCACCACATGATGTTGGCCCAGGCCAAGGCGATGATCGCCTGCCACGACCTGCTGCCCCAGGCCAAGATCGGGCCCGCCCCCAACATCGCGCTGTGCTACCCCGAGACTGCCCACCCCGAGGACATCGTGGCGGCGGACGACTTCAACGCGATCCGGAACTGGCTCTACCTCGACACGGCGGTCAGGGGCTACTACAACTCGGTGGCCTGGGCGTATCTGGCGGAACGGGGAGCCACTCCCGAGATCGCCGAGGGAGACCTGGAGTTGCTGGCGGCCGCGAAGCCTGACTTCATCGCCTTCAACTACTACGCGTCGCACACGGTGGCCCGGCCGCGGGAAGAGGGTGCCGACGTCCATGCCGCCGGCGGCGACCAGCACATCGCGGTCGGCGAGGCCGGCGTCTATGCCGGAGCCACGAACCCCTACCTCGGCACCACGGAGTTCGGCTGGGAGATCGACCCGGTCGGCTTCCGCTCCACGTTCCGGGCGCTCTGGGATCGCTACCGGTTGCCGCTGCTGGTGACCGAGAACGGCCTGGGCGCCTTCGACACCCTCGAGGCGGACGGTACCGTCCGTGACTGGTACCGGATCGACTACCTGCGCCAGCACATCGAACAGCTCCAATGGGCCATCAGCGATGGGGTCGACGTGCTCGGCTACTCTCCCTGGTCGGCGATCGATCTGGTGTCGACCCACCAGGGCGCCGCCAAACGGTACGGCTTCATCTACGTGAACCGTGGGGAGTTCGACCTGCTCGACCTCGCCCGGTTCCGCAAGGACAGCTTCGTCTGGTACGCCAAGGTGATCGCCTCCAACGGGGCCGATCTCTCCTGAGCTCGTCCCGCTGCCCGTCCCCCGACGCAGCACCAGCCCAGCGAGGAGGGCCCCGGTGAAGATCCTGAAGGTCTTCAACAACAACGTGGTGCTCGCCGACGACCCGCACCACGGCCACGTGGTGCTGACCGGACGGGGGCTGGGCTACCAGGCGAAGCCGGGCGGGGAGGTGGATCAGGCGAGAGTGGTCCAAGTCTTCGTCCCGGATGCCGAGCATGACGTCGACCAACTGCGGGCTTTCCTGACCGAGATCCCGCCGGAGCACCTGGTGTTGGCTCAGGAGATCCTGGTGAAGGCACAGGCCGAACTCGGGATCCCGGCAGGTCAGGGGCTTGTCATCCCGCTGGCCGACCACATCAGCTTCGCGCTCAAGCGCCAGCGTCAGGGGATCGTGCTGCAATACCCGCTGCGCGCCGAGGTGGCGCACCTCTACCCCGATGAGCTACGGGTCGCCCGCGAGGGGGTCCTGCTCGTCCGGGAGCGGACGGGCCAGGCGCTGTCGATCGACGAGGCCGTGCCGATCGCGCTGCACTTCGTGAACGCCGCCTTCGCCACCGACGACCTGTCCCGGACGTTCGCCATGACCGAGGTGTTCACGCAGATCTTCACCGTGCTCGAAACGGCCTACGGCCGCAGCTTCGACACCGACTCGATCAATGCGGCCCGCTTCATCACCCACCTGCGCTACTTCTTCGTCCGGGTGCAGGCGGACAAGCAGCTGGTCGAGAATCCCGCCTCCTTCACCGCCACGATCAGGCAGTCCTTCCCGAAAGCCCACGCAGCGGCCCAGAAGGTTCGCGCGTTGCTCGAACTGCGCCTCGCCAAACCCATCACCAGCGACGAGGAGGTCTACCTGACCCTGCACGTCGCGCGCCTGGCCGCCGACTGACCTCAGCCCAGCTGACCTCAGGCCAGCATGAGGACCCGGAGGGCGGCCAACACCAGCAGCGCGACGCCGAAGCCGACCAGGCCGATCAGCTGCACTCGGGCGCGATTCTCGCGTGGCGCTCCGACGATGATGGCCGCGACCGCCATGCCGCCGAGCAGCCCGCCCAGGTGTCCCTGCCACGAGATCCCCGAGCCGGTGAACGTGAAGACGATGTTCATGGCCAGCCACGCCAGCAGCGTCTGGACGTTCGCCCGCACCTTCAACGCGATCACCAGCAGGGCTCCCATCAGGCCGAACACCGCTCCTGAGGCACCCAGCGTCGAGGTGGTCGGGCTGGCCAGCCACAGCACCACCACCGAACCCGCCAGCGCCGACAGCAGATACAGCGCCAGGAATCGTGCCCGGCCGATGGCCTGTTCCAGCTGCGGGCCGAGGAACCACAACGCCAGCATGTTGAACCCGATGTGCCACACCTCAAGGTGGGTGAACGCGCTCGTGATCAGCTGCCAGTAGGCACCGTCCGCCACTCCCGGTGCCCAGGTACCCCCAACCGCGCGGCTGCAGGCGGCGTGCCCCAGGTTGGGGTAATAGCTGCCGGGTTGATCGGTGACCAGGCACGCGCCGACCGGAGTCAGCGCCAACCGCCGAAACCAGGGGCTGTTCGAGCCGCCGGTCAGGAAGAGCATCATCCATACGCCGACATTGATCCCAATCAGGCTGATCGACGTCAACATCGGGTTCGCTGAGCGAAGCCCGCCGTAGGGACCCTGGTTCTGCCGGGTCGTCCGAACGCCTTCGGCCACACACTCAGGGCACTGGAAGCCGACCGCGGCCGAGATCATGCACTCGGGGCAGATCGGACGCCCACAGCGCTGGCAAGCGATGTAGGTCTGGCGTCCCGGGTGGCGAAAGCACTGGGGCGCGACCTGGTACTGGGGTGAGCCGTAGGGCGGTTGGGCCATGGCATCACTTTAGGTGCTCGTTCTCCCGGGGCTGCCGGGCGGCTACCCATAATGGAGCCATGCCCGATCCCAAACGCGTCGCGCTCGTGCTCGGCTCCGGAGGCGCCCGGGGTTACGCCCACATCGGGGCCGTCCAGGTGCTGAAGGAACGCGGCTACGAGATCGCCGCCATCGCCGGAACCTCGGTGGGTGCCGTCATCGGCGGCCTTGAGGCTGCCGGCAAGTTGGACGAATATGTCGATTGGGTCACCACCCTGAACGCCCGGGACGTGCTGAAGCTGATGGATGCCTCCCCGTTCGGGGCCGGCGCGATCCGGCTCGAGAGAGTGCTCGCCAGGATGACCGACATCCTGGACGGGGCACGCATCGAGGAGTTGCCGATTCCCTACACCGCCGTGGCCACCGACCTGGGAGCCCGGCGTGAGGTGTGGTTCACCTCCGGCCCGGTGGACGTGGCGATCCGCGCCTCGGTGGCCATCCCGGGGGCGATCACGCCGATCATGGTGAACGGCCGGCTGCTGGTCGACGGCGGCGTGCTCAACCCCGTGCCGATGGACGCGGTGCTGTCCGCGGACGCCGACTTCACCCTCGCCGTCGCGCTGTCAGGCTGGACTCCCACCAACTTCGCCAGCCCGACGCGAGAGAGTTCGGAGACCGAGCCCCCGAACGAGTGGCTGGACCGCTTCATGAAGGGCGCCGCCGGGATTTTCGAAAACGACCTGGTGGCCTCGGTGCTGGCACGCTTCGGCGGGGCGAAGGAGACGCCCGAACCACACCCGCTGTACTTCGAAGCGGCACCGGCGGGGTTGGGGATCCCGCAGGTGACCGGCATGGCGCTGGACACCATGAGTGCCCTGATCACCCGCTTCCGGCTGGCATCCCAGCCTCCTGACGTGCTGGTCACGGTGCCCAACGCGGCAGCCCGCACGATGGACTTCCACCGCGCTTCGGAGCTCATCGCCCTGGGCCGCGAGCTCACGCAGGCCGCGCTGGACGACGCGTTCGGTCGGCCGGAGAGCGCGGAGCCGGTCAGTCCCGCAGTTCCCGCCGAGCTTGAGGCCGCTGCGGCGGATCAACGCGTGACTCTCGTGGATCAGCGCAGCTAATGGCGTCCAGGTTTGGGCAGATGATCGCTACGCGTGGGTGCAAGCAGCTAATAACCGGTCTGGGCGGTTCCATTAACTGCCTCGACCAACACCTGGACAGACGGGCCTTCTGATGGGCCGCCAAAACCTGCCGTATCCCCCCGAAATGTCCCGCTCTGCGTGCGGCCGACGCGGTCAGCGCGCGTCGGCGAGGTGATGGTGTAGTTCGTGAAGCAGGTACTTTCCCAGGCTGGCGACGGTGAACTCCGCGCCATCTGACCTGGTGCCCTCGCGGCCCCATTCGTCGTCGCGGATCTCGGACCACAAGGTCGCCATCGTCCTGGCGGCCAGGTCCAGCTGGCCGGCGACGGCGGCGGGGCTCTGCTCCCAGTAGCGGTCCGCCACGGCGGTGGCGTCCTGATCCCAGTTCGCGAAGCGAGGCTTTGGCTGGGTGAGCATCATGCCGAGGCGCTGGGTGAAGATGAGGATCACGTCCCGCACGTGGCAGGCGTATTCCAGGGGTGACCACACCTGAGGCGACGGGCGCTCGGCGGCGTCCGGACGGGCGAGGATGGCCGTCCAGCCGGCGGTTTCGGCCAGGACGAGGGCACTCAACTCGCGAGGGTCGATGCTGGTCGCGTCGAAGCCGCATTCGGCACACGACTCATGCTCGACGACGGTCCAGTCCTTGGTGTCGGGTTCGGGAATCAGCGGATCCATGACCGCAGCGTACGGCTCAGGACTGGGGGCGGCCTTGGCCGGGGTCGCGCTTGGCTGTAGGCGGAGCACGACCGATCCAGAATCCAGGTCGAGCGGACGGGGGCCGCTGCCCCCCTTGGCGTCATCGACGACCAAAACCTTCTCAAGGTCGCGCTGCTCCCGCAGGTGGCGCATGCTCGGCGCGAAGATCTCGAAGAACTCGCTCATCGTGCGAGGCTACTGGCGCTGCAGGCGGGCGCCAAGCTCCACGATCCGATGCAGATTCACGCCCTCGCGCTGCTCGGTCGCCAGGAGGTGGTTGGTGTTGCTGACCATCAACAGCGGAACCAGGCCGACGTCGCGTGTGTGCAGGGTGATCTCGAGGCCCCTGGTTGGCTCCTCGTAGGGGAGTTCGGTCGCCAGCCGTCCGACCAGCGGGGGGATCGCGGCGCGGTTCGGACTGCTCCACGACCGGGCGATGGATGCCATGGATTCCTGGTCCAGTTCGACCCAGACCGACCACACGAACACCGGCGGTTCGGCGTCGAGGACGGGCAGCTGGATGTGGCCTCGCACGAAGTGCCTCGTCCGTCCCCGGTCGGGCAGGATGCACACATCGGGGGTCAGTTCGGCCTCAAGACGCTCTCCCTCGGTGATCGCGAGCCACGCGTCCGGAGCGGTCGGCCCCAGCAGTTCGGCCACGCCATCGTGAGTCTCGTGGCAGATCGGGCACAACCGGGCCGCAGGTACCCCGGCGATGGAGAGCATGTCAATATTCTCGTCCAGTTGCCTCGTCGACGGGCTGCGTTGATGAAATTGCCTCTCGCCGAGCGCCCGCTCCGAGCTCAGCCAGCCGATGGGGTCAGCAGGTAGAGGACCTCGCCATCGGGCCCGGACACTCCCACGTGTCGTCCTGGCCACGGCCCCGAAAGATTCGGCACGGGCGTCCTCTCACTCAGAGTCCGGCCACCCTAGCTGCGGTCAGCGACAGCGTCGAGGCCTGGGACCACCGCGGGGCAGGTGGCAATTGTTGGGGTGGCCCGGCTGCCGGCCTGAGCAGCACAATGGCCGCACGTGGAGCGTGCGGGGGTTGCATGGGCGAAGTGAGCCAGACGACGACGGCTGTGGTCGACCGGACTGACACCGGCGCCGAACTGCTGCGCGCTGCCGCCAGCCGGAGCTACGTCACCGGGGACTTCGCGGCAGCGGACGCGGGATTCGAAGAACTGCACCGGGCCGGTGCCCTGGAACCGGGTGACGCTCACCAGTGGGTCGACGCGTTACGTCAGCTGGGCTCCACCAAGGAACCCCCCACGCTGCAGGAGCTCGCCGCGGCGTTCCCCGACGATCAGGACATCGTCGAGTTCGTGGCCGCCGAGTTGTGGCAGCGAGCCGTTTCGGCTGGAGCCAGTGACAGTGATGCCGAACTCGCCCGGCACGCCTGGTCGGCTGCGGTGACGATGGCCGCTCCCGGCCCGCGCAGCGACGACGAGGGAGTGCGGCTGATCGGCTTGCTGGATCGCTTCTACGAGGCCGGGAAGAAGTTCCGCCAACCCATCGGCAGCGCCACGGAGTTCGAGAACGCTTTGCTGCGGTTCGCTGCGGCCGGTCCCAAGTCGGCGCTGCGGGCCGCCGACCTGCTGGCCGGTGAGAATCCAGGGCTCGCTGTCGAGCTGATCGCCCACACCGAAGCCAGTGCCTCGGCCGTCCTGGTGAGCGCAGTCGCTGCCTGCGGGCTCGACGACTTCGCGGGCGCCGTCTTCCAGTTCGACTCCCTGGCGCAGCAGTGGGGGGTGGGCGTCCGCGAGCTCGACCTGGAGGATCGCTCGCACTGGATCCAAGCCATGACAGACGTTGGACGGTTCTCCGAGGCGGACGACGCCTGCCTCGGCACTCTCGCTGCCCTCGACGGGCACGAGCCGGCGTTCGGCGCGGCGTGGCCTGTGGTGGGGCTGACGCTGGGCAGCGCCGACCACTGGCGGCACGTCTATCGGTTGCTCGGCTTCCGCCTAGCCTCGCAGCAGGGACGATTTCTTGACGCGTGGGGGCACCTGCGCGCTTCTCAGGCGGTTGACGAATCCGTCCTGGAACCCAACCTGCAACGCTCGATCCTGCGGGTCAGGCTGCTGCTCGCCGACTCCAACGCGGCGATCGCGATCCTCGACGGTCTGGAATCGCTCGATGCCGACGACCCCTACGAGACCACCTACGTCGAAGCCTGCCTGTGGGCCGGAGCTCAGTGGGGCTCGGAGCCGGGCCCGTTGTCCCAAGCCAGGTATCGCGGACAGGCGGCAGCGCGGGCACTGCTGGTTCGCGCCGGCCCGACGGTCAGCAGCCGGCAACTGCTCCGGCTCGCCCTGCTAGCCGGGGATGACGACCGGGCCGCGCGCATGCTTGCCGCCGAGCCGCTGACCCCCGCCGACCCTTGGACGGTCAAGGTGCTGGCAGCCATGCTCCTGCTACGACTGGGCGACGACGCCGGTGGCCGGACGCTGCTGGATGAGGTACTGCCGCAGCGCCGCCACGACCTCGACCTGCGAGTCCTCGACGCGCAGGCCTCGCTGATCGCCGGACGGTACAAGGCGGCACTGCAGGAATCCCTGGCGCTCACTGAGGCAGTCGGCGAACACGTCCTCGCCCTGAGTATCCAGGCCGAAGCGGAGTTCGAAGCGGCCCTGGCCATGGTCGAGGACAGCGCCAGTTCGGTCGAGAACGTGCAGCAGTTGATGGCCGCGGTCGCCGACTATCGCCGGGCCGCCGACCTGCACGCCGCCACCAAGCACTTCCTGCGCACGGGGAAGCTACGCCCGCACGAGGAGGTCGGCTCAGAACCGCTGCTGCCCCGGTTGTTCGCCGAAGTTTGCCGGCGGGGATTGCACGCCGCGATCCTGGCGCAGGAGGGACTTGATCGGCTCGGCCTGCGCGGCGACGCGCGGCTGGTCAACGACGCCCAGGATCTGGTTCAGCACCTGCGCTCGATCAGCCGTCCTTGCTGCCGTGACCGCTCGGGTTCACGGGGCGCCAGGCTGCTGCACCAGATCAGGCACCTGCCCGATCGTGATGAGGCCTCCCGCCTGGCGATGCTGATGATCTCGTACCGCTGGTCGCGCTGGATGCGAGTGGCGCAGAACCTCGGATTCTTTGCCGCCGGGACGCTGGTGGCCGCGGCTGCCCTGATGAACTACCTGCCCGGGCCGGAATCGGACACCATCCGCGTCACCGTGTTCGCGCTGGGCGTCCTGCTCATGCTGATGCCCTTTGCCCGCAGTCTGAAGGTCGGCGTGCTCGAGTTGAGCCGGGACGCCGAGGCAGCCCCGTTGTCGGGACGGTCGAAGTCGCTGCGGACCTCACGGGTGCTGTTGCGCAGCCATCAGGTGGGCACCTTCAGTTTGCCGTCGCCTCCTGATAAGGGCAGGCGTGCCCATCAGGCGGCCCAGCAGGTGGCCTTGGAGTCCGTCAGCGCCGCGTGACGGTGCGGGTGGCTGGAGGTGGGTTCAGGTCCCGGCGGCCTGCCGGGCCGCGGCCTCGATGCGGGCGCAGTGCGACGCCCACTCGGTGGTCGTGCGTTGGGTGAGGTTGGCGTCGTCGGCTCCCATGCCGGCGGCGCCGTCGATGGCTTCTCGGATGATGTCGGCGTGGCCGGCGTGGCGGGCGGTCTCGATCAGCAGGTGCAGGCAGATCTCGTGCAGGCTCACCCGGCGCAGGTCATCGGGCCACCACGGGACGTCACCGCCTGCCGCCAGCGGCAATTCGTGGATGGTGCGCTCGGTCATAGCCGCTGCATGGCGGTGGAGTTCCAACACGCTGTCACGCGACTCCGTGGCCGGCACCCACAGGTCGGAGTCGGGTTCGGCGCCCTCGGCGAACCAGGGCAGGTCCCGCCCGGGATCGAAACCGAAGACCTCGGTGACGTAGCCGAGCTCGACGCTGGCCAGGTGCTTCACCAGCCCCAGCAAGTTGGTTCCGGTCGGCGTCATGGGCCGGCGCACGGCGTACTCGTCCAACCCGTCCAGCTTGGACAACAGGTCGCTGCGCAGGCTGCGCAGGCGACGCAGGATGATTTCCTTTTCCGCGTCAGGGGAGGGGGAGGCGACGTCGGGGGAGGCGACGTCGGGGGTGTGGCCGAGTGCGACGTCCCCCTGATGAGCCAAGGCGATCCGGACACGTTCGGCGTCGATCGCCGGCATCGGGGGCAGTTCGTCGACACCGAAGAAGCGGGCCTGGAGCGCCTCGCCGTCGCCGGGGACCGGCTCGCCCGCCACGTAGCGACAGCGGAACACGTGGTCGATGTACTGCGTCTGGTCGCCGTTGGCGTAGGTGATCTTGTCGGTGACCGTCAGCCACACCAGGCGATCGATCTCGGCGGTCACGCCGGCTTCTTCGAGCACTTCGCGTACAGCCGTGTGGTGGGGCTGTTCGCCGGGGTCGACGATGCCGCTGACCGGCGACCACTCGGCGGTGTCGGAGCGCTGCACCAGGAGCACCTCGTGGCCGTCAGGGCCGCTGCGGAAGACGACTGCGGTGGCCCCCGAGAGCCAGAGTGGCGCTGTCCCTACGCTCTTGCGGAGTTGCAGGATGAAGTCTGGAGTCGCCATCTCGTCAGCGTAGTGACGCGCCGTGATGGTCGTCGACACCAGCGCCCGGCGGTCCCCCAGCGCCGCGCGCTTCGTCGTGTCAGTGGACTCCGACCGAACCGTCGGACGCCGGCGCGGCAGTGGTGAGGAAGGACGCGGCGACGATGGTCGAGAGCCACAAGATGCCGACGACCCAGAACGCGGCGCTGGCCCCAGCAGCCAGCGCGGCTTCAGCTCCCTTGCCGGCGGCGCTCGCCTGGGCGCCCACCGTCGACATGATGGTCACGAACAACGCGGTCCCGGCAGCCCCGGCGACCTGCTGGATCGTGCCGAGCATGGCGGAGCCGTAGCTGTACAAGTGCGGCGGCAGCGCGCCCAGGGCGGTGGTGAATAGCGGCGTCATCATGAAGGCCAAGCCCAGGCTCATCAGCAGGTTCGCCACCAGCAGATGCCACCACTGGGTGGAAGTCGAGATGGTCGTGAAGATCGCGAAGGCGCCGGCGACCACGACCGCCCCGGGGATGACCAGCCAGCGGGGCCCTACGACGTCGTACAGC
>JBAVKY010000134.1:0-9042 GCA_049688555.1 Propionicimonas sp. | reverse complement strand
GGTGGCAGCCGTGGTGGCCGCTGCGGTCATCCTGGGTTGCGCGGCGATGCTGGCCGCCCACCGGGTACGGTCGGCCGCTGACCTGGTGGCGATCTCGGCGGGGGCGGAGAAGTCACGGGGAGGCGACGCGTGTCAGAGCGCGCGCCAGGTGGCCAGCTCCAACGGGGTGAGCGTGCGGGAGTGTCGCATCAGCGGCGACGACCTGGACTTCGTGATCAGCGTGACCGTGGCACTGCCGTTCGCCCATCCGGTGCCCGGCGTTCCCCGGGCGATCGAGGCGACCGCGCATGCTGGACGGTTGGGGGTCGGCCCGTGAGGTCACGGCGAGGGCGACCCGGTCAGGATGATCTCCAGCAGCCGCTGGGCGCCGTCCTTGTCCAGCGGGGAGTTGCCGTTACCGCACTTGGGGGACACGACGCATCTGGGGCAGCCGGCCTCGCAGGGGCACTCACGCAGTTGGGCGAGGGTCGCCGCCAGCCAGGGGTCGATGACCTCGAACGCCCGGTCGGCAAACCCGGCGCCGCCGGGCTGGCCGTCGTGGACGAAGACGGTGAGCTCCCCGGTATCGGCGTGGCACAGCGTCGAAAGCCCGCCGATGTCCCAGCGGTCGCAGGGCGCGAACGCAGGCAGCAGCCCGATCGAGGCGTGCTCCGCAGCGTGCGCGGCCCCGGCCAGTGCCCTTTCCTCGATGCCGGAGCAAGCCAGGGTGGCAGCGTCCACCGTCCACCAGGTCGCGCGGGTTCGCAGCGTCCGTTGTGGCAGGTCAAGGCTGGTGGAGTCCCAGACCTTCCCGGTCACCGAGTCGCGGCGCAGGTAGCCGGTGACGCGAGAGCGCAGTTCGACCGCGCCAAGATGCACGGTCGCCCCGGGCAAGCGGCACTGAAGCTCATCGCCGCGGATCGCCAGCTCGAACTCCCCGAGCGCCTGGGTGAAGTAAGGCTCCCGGTTGGCGCGTGCCAGGGCGGAGCGCGCTGGTTCGTCGTAGTGAGAGATCCGCCACTGCTCGCCCTGGTGCAGGTAGACCGCCCCCTCGTGCACCGTCCGGTCAGCGGCCGACGGATCGACTTGCCCGACCACGCGTCCGGTGGCTTCGTCGAGCACGTCGACGTTGCCCCCGGCGAGGTTGCGCAGGTCGATGCGGTCAACGGCCCGATCCGCACGCGCCCAGAACCACCCGGCGGGGCGGCGTCGCAGCACCCCGGCAGCCTCTAGTCGTTCAGCCAGGGCGACCGTGGTGGGGCCGAAGTAGTCAGCATCCGACGTCGTCAGCGGCAACTCCTGGGCTGCCGCCGCGACGTGGGGGCCCAGCACCGCAGGATTCTCGGGATGCAACACAATGCGCTCGACCGGACGCTCGAAGATGAGCTCAGGGTGTTCGCAGAGGTAGGAATCGAGTGGGTCGGGCTTGGCGACGAGGATCGCCAGGGCATCGCGCCCGTCGCGTCCTGCCCTGCCCACCTGCTGCCACAGGGCTGCGAGCGTGCCGGGGAAGCCGCAACAGATGACCGCATCCATTCCCGAGATGTCGACCCCGAGTTCGAGGGCGTTGGTGCAGGCAACTGCGCGGAGCTCCCCGGTCTGGAGGCCACGCTCAATGGCCCGGCGGTCCTCAGCCAGGTAGCCGCCCCGATAGGCGGCCACCCTCGCCGGGTCAGCCACTGCACGCCCCGCGCGAAGTGCCACGAGTTCGGCCTGGACGCGCGAGGTGGTGAAGCAGATGGTCTGCTTCTCCGCTTGCACCAACCGGGACATCAGGTCGGCAGCTTCGTGATGGGGGTCTTCCTGCGGCTGCCACAGGCAGAAGTCGAGTGCTGGCCGCCGTGACGTGTCCCGGTCAACCAGCCGGGCGGTCTGGACGCCAGCCAGCTTGGCGAGGTGCGCTGCCGCGTCGGTGGCGGTGGCGGAGGCGGAGATGAACACCGGGTTGGCGCCGTAGTGGGCGGCTACTCGCCGCAATCGCCGCAGCACGGCGGCGACCTGGGCGCCGAAGACCCCGCGGTAGCGGTGGGCCTCGTCGATCACCACGAACCGCAGGCTTCCCAGTAGTCGGCTCCAGCGCGCATGGTTCGGTAGCACCGAGCGGTGCAGCATGTCGGGATTACTCAGCACGTACTGAGCCGAGTCGCGGACGAAGCGACGCTCGGCCTCGCTGGAATCTCCGTCGAGAGCGCATGGCCGAAATCCCGGGATCGCAAGTTCCCGGGCGCCGCGCAACTGATCGTGGGCGAGGGCTTTGGTAGGCGCCAGGTACAAGGCGGTATGTCCCGAGCCGGGCAGCAGCCGGTTCTTGAGGGTGGGCACCTCACGGCCGAGCCTGCCCGTCACGCAGGCGGCGACGATCGGCATCAGGTACCCGAGGGTCTTACCTGAGGCGGTTCCCGTGGCCAGCGCGACGTGATCGCCGCGGAAGGCCGCCTCGGCCGCCTCGAGTTGGTGCGCCCAGGGTGCGGTGACGCCGAGGCGCCCGATGGCTTCGGTGAGTGGCTGCTCGAGCCAATCGGGGAAGCTGACGGGCTCCCCGTCCGAGGCCGGCCGGTGGTGGACGTGGCGCAGCCGCGCATCGTCCTGCAGCCAGCGAGGCATCCCCATGGGCCATAGCCTGCCACGCCCCGGTGACACTCCTGCGAGCCCGCCAGGGTCGAACGGTGAGACCCGCAGCCACGTCCGAGGGTGGCCGCAGCGTCTCAGTAGGGGTGTGGAAGGGTTGTCCCATGACCCTCATCGATCGGCTCAGGGACGACCTGCTGTCCGCCGACTACACCCTCGACGGCGTGCAGCGCCGCCTCGGCGAAGCCGCGCTGGCAGCACTGGCCCGCAACAGCAGCGTTGCCGCCGCACGCGCGCTGGCCGGCGCGACTGACCCGCAGGCCGACGCGATCCGGCTGTGGCTGTTGCAGGAGTCGGTGCCAGGCGAGCGCGCCGCCCGGTTCGGCTCACTGGCGCCCTTGCAGGCCGCTGGACTTGTCTGCGAGGGCCCGGCCGTCCGCGCGACGGTGGAGCTCAAGCCGCACGGCTCCGAGCGTCGCCAGGGCTGGATCTGCTCCGACATCACCGAGCTGGACGGCCGCGCCGCTCGTCCGCGTCCCGACTTCGTGCTGGGCGCCTCGCCCGCCTCGACCACGCTCGCCCAACTGATCCCGCGCAGGCCGGTCGGTTCCGCGCTCGACCTGGGCACCGGCTGCGGGATCCAGAGCCTTCACCTCGCCGATCACTGCGACCGGATCGTGGCCACCGACCTGAACCCTCGGGCCCTCGACCTGGCCAGGATCACCCTTGGCCTGAGCGGGGTGACGGCCGACCTCAGGAGCGGCTCGCTGTATGAGCCGGTGGCGCACGAGGCTTTCGACTTGATCGTGACCAATCCGCCGTACGTCCTCTCACCGCCCGGTGGGGAACTGGTCTACCGCGAGGGCGGCTTCAGCGGGGACGGGCTGATGCGCACGGTGGTGGCCGAGTCGGCCCGCCACCTCGCTCCCGAGGGCACGCTGGTGGTGCTGGGGAACTGGGCCCTCACCCGTGAGCCCTGGCAGGAGCGACTGGCCAGCTGGATTCCGGCCGGCTGCGACGCGCTGGTCCTGCAACGCGAGACCCTCGACCCCTACGAGTACATCGAGGTGTGGCTGGCCGACGCGGGTCTGCTGGGAACGCCACAGTATCTGCCCGCCTACCACCGGTGGCTGGACTACTTCGAGAGCCTCGGGATCGACGGGGTGGGCCTGGGCTGGATCGCGCTGCGGAATTCTGGACGCGAGCGCCCCGACGTGCGCGTCGAGGACTGGCCCCACAGCGTCGTCCAGCCGGTCGGGGACGCCCTAGGGGCTCACTTCGCCGCGATCGATTCAGCCCGGCTCAGCGACGAGGCACTGCTGAGGGCCACCCTGGTGCGGGCCGACTCCCTGACCCAGGAGGCGCTTGGTGAGCCGGGCGCGGCAGACCCTCAGCACATCGTTTTCCGGCAGGGGAGCGGCCTGTGCCGGGCAGTGGCCGTCGACTCCACGCTCGCCGCCGTGGTGGGCGCGTGTGACGGCGATCTTCCGTTGGGAGTGCTGGTGGAGGCGGTCGCGAGCCTCACGGGGGTGGCCCCAGCGCGCCTCGCCGCCGACGTGCTGCCCCGATTGCGTCCGCTGATCGCGGACGGGATGCTGCGGCTCGAATGATTCACAGGTTCTCACAGGATTCCTACAGCGAAGGCTTGGATTGGTCGCGGACACTGGGTCCTGAGCAGATGACAAGGAGACGTGATGGCTGACGACGACATCACCCAGCGAGTAGACCCACGCCAGCAGGACACCGTTGTGCTACCCACCCAGCCGGGCGAGGTAGAAGCGACCCGCGCGTTCGAGGTGGGTCCGGATGCCACCGCGCAGGTGGTGCCCGTCGTCGCGCCGCAGCAGCCGCGGCAGCCGCGGCCCATCGAACTGGTGACCGAGCCGCTGTCGGCGGTCACGCAGTCCTTCGCGCCGGTGACGCAGGTCCACGGACCAACGTGGGCCACGCAGCCCAACCCGGCCTGGGCGCCGCCGGACCCGGCCACGATCCGTCCGGCCGTGAACTACGCCGGTCAGGTGTCGCCGGCGGACGCCCCGGGGTACCAGGCCTACGGCTACCAGGGCGCCTACGCTCAGGCCGGCTACGCGACCCACAACGGCTACGCCGGTGCTGGCTACCAGGTCGGAAACCACCCCGGCGGTTGGGGGGGCTATCAACCCCCGAGCGGCCAGCCGGTGCCCTATGAGGGCGCCGAACCGCCGAAGCGGAGACGTGGCGGAGCCGTGGTCGCCCTCGTCGCCGCTTTCGTCCTCGTGCTGACCTCCATCGCCTGGGCCTTCCGGCCATCGATCGAATTGGTGACGGGTGGGGCCAGTGACCCAAGCGTGAGCCAGCCATCGGTGCCGCGGACCCAGCCGTCCACGCGAACGCAGCCCAGCACGCAGCCGTCCACGGGATCAACCCGGGGTGTCAGCGCCGCGCAGTCCGCCGGCGTCGTGCTGATCGATGCCGAGACCACCGAAGGCACCGCGGCCGGCACCGGGATGGTGCTGAGCGCGGACGGAAAGGTGCTCACCAACTACCACGTGGTGGCCGGCTCGTCGAAGGTCGAGGTCACCCTGGCCGACTCGGGGGAAACCTATGACGCGGAGGTGCTCGGCTTCGATCAGGCAAGGGACGTCGCCCTGCTGCAGCTCCAGGGGGCCAGCGGGCTCACCACGGTGACTCTCGACGACGACGCGGTCATTGCCGGCGACGCGGTCGCGGCGGTCGGCAACGCCAACGGACGCAGCCGTCTCAGCAAGGCAACCGGACAGGTGACAGCGCTCGACCAGGATCTGACCGTGTCCTCGGATTCGCCGTGGGGTGCCGAGGAGGATCTCACGGGCCTGATCGCGACCGATGCCAACGCCGTGCCCGGCGACTCCGGAGGTCCGATGTTCGACGCCGAAGACGAAGTGCTGGGCATGACGACGGCCGGCTCGGTGAAGGAAGGCACCAGCTACGCCGTCCCGATCGCGACGGCCCTCGGCGTGGTCGCCACCATCGAGGCAGGCAACGACGTGGGCACGACCCGGGTCGGCCCGGCGGGCTTTCTGGGCATCCAGGTCGACACCACAGGGCGGGGGAGTAAAGGCGTGACCGTCTCGCAGGTCGTCGACGGCAGCCCGGCCGATAAGGCGGGGGTCACCACCGGCAGCACCCTGACCAAGGTGGGGGACACCACGATCACCGCTGACACCAACGTGGCCAGCGTGATCCGGGCCTTGGAACCGGGCCAGCAGACCACCATCGCCTGGATCAACCCGAGCGGGACCTCCAAGCAGGCCGAGGTGACGATGGGCTCCAGCACCGTCAACTGAGGTCACCGATCGAGCGGCCGCCCGCCACCCTGCTTCGCGGCAGGGGGGTGGGCGGCTAGCATGCGTTCCGGCATCGCAGAAGTAGAGTGAGCAGCCGTACGCCCCCGAGCCGTCCGAGAGAGAGCACCGTGGCCCCTGCAACCAAGCGCCGACTCGTCATCGTCGAGTCGCCAACGAAGGCTGTCAGCCTGGCCAAATTCCTGGGTGCTGGCTACATGGTCGAATCCAGCCGAGGGCACGTCCGGGACCTGCCCACTGGCGCGTCCGAGGTGCCGGCCAAGTTCAAGGGCGAGAAGTGGGCGCGCACCGGGGTCAACATCGAGAAGGACTTCGAACCGCTCTATGTGGTCGCCGCGTCCAAGAAGTCCACGATCCGCGAACTGAAGGCCAGGCTCGCCGACGCCGACGAACTCCTGCTGGCCACCGACGAGGATCGCGAGGGGGAGGCCATCGCCTGGCACCTGCTCGACGAACTGAAGCCCAAGGTCCCGGTGAAACGGATGGTCTTCCACGAGATCACCCCGGAGGCCATCACCCAGGCGGTCGAGAACACCCGCGAGCTGGACACCGATTTGGTGGACGCCCAGGAGACCCGGCGCATCCTGGACCGGCTTTACGGCTACGAGGTGTCGCCGGTGCTGTGGAAGAAGGTCATGCC
Source organism: Propionicimonas sp. (assembly GCA_049688555.1). Taxonomy (GTDB): domain Bacteria; phylum Actinomycetota; class Actinomycetes; order Propionibacteriales; family Propionibacteriaceae; genus Propionicimonas. The sequence goes on along the minus strand of JBAVKY010000134.1, from coordinate 2,532 downwards.
CAAGCTGTCGGCCGGACGGGTGCAGTCGGTGGCGACCCGGCTGGTGGTCGACCGGGAGCGCGAGCGGATCGCCTTCCTGGCCGCCGATTACGCCGACATCGAAGCGACCCTGGACGCCGGACCGGACGCCGACCCGCGAACCTTCACCGCGCGGTTGACCCATGTCGGGTCGCACCGGATCGCGGCCGGTCGTGACTTCGGCGCCACCGGGCAGCTCTCCGGACGGAGCCTGCTGCACCTGGGGCTGGAAGCGGCTGAGGGTCTCGCCTCAGCCCTGCAGCAGGGGACGTATGCCGTTGGATCGGTGGAGTCCAAGTCCTACACCCGGCGTCCGTACGCCCCGTTCCGCACCACGACGCTGCAGCAGGAGGCCGGACGCAAGCTCGGCTTCAGCGCGCAGCGGACGATGTCGGTGGCCCAGGAACTGTATGAGCGCGGCCTCATCACCTACATGCGTACGGATTCGGTGACGTTGTCGCAGACCGCGATCGCCGCGGCCCGCGCGCAAGTGAAGGCCCTGTTCGGTGGCCAGTACCTGCCGGCCCAGCCGCGCGTGTACAGCTCCAAGGTCAAGAACGCCCAGGAGGCGCACGAAGCCATCCGTCCGGCCGGTGAGAACTTCCGCACCCCGGCGCAGACGGGGCTGAACGGCGATCAGTTCCGGCTCTATGAACTCGTCTGGAAGCGGACTATCGCCTCGCAGATGAAGGACGCCGAAGGTAATACCGTCAGCGTGAAGATCGGGGCGACGCTGCCGCACCGCGTCCACGTCGCCGACGCCAGCACCGGTGAGGTCGTCGAGTCCGGACGGGCGACCTTCGCCGCGTCCGGTCGCACGATCACCTTCCTGGGGTTCCTGAAGGCCTACGTGGAATCCGTCGATGACGACCAGGCCACCGACGACTCCCAGGCCCGGCTGCCCGAGTTGGCCACCGGCCAGTCGCTGGCGGTGGAAGCGGTCAAGGCGATGGCGCACCAGACCCGTCCGCCGGCGCGCTACACCGAGCCGTCGCTGGTGGCGAAGCTGGAGGAACTCGAGATCGGACGTCCCTCCACGTACGCCTCGATCATCAGAACCATCACGTCGCGTGACTACGTCTTCAAGAAGGGTTCGGCGCTGGTGCCGACGTGGCTGGCGTTCGCGGTCACCCGGCTACTCGAAGAGCATTTCCCGAAGCTGGTCGATTACGCCTTCACGGCCCACATGGAGGAGACCCTCGACGAGATCGCCAACGGCAACGCGGCACGGCTCGCGGTTCTCAAGGACTTCTATTTCGGCCCGGCAGGGGCCGAACATGAGGGACTGAACACCCTGGTCAACGAGTTGGGCGAGATCGATGCCCGCAAGCTTTCGACCTTCCCGATCGCCGATTCCGGGATGGACGTTCGGGTCGGCCGCTACGGCACCTACATCGAGGACGCCGAAGGGCGCCGGGCCAACGTGGACGCCGAACTGCCGCCAGACGAACTGACCGTCGAGTACGCCGGTGCGTTACTCGACCAGCCGGCCACGCAGGAGCGCGAGGTCGGCGTCGACCCCCGCTCGGGCTACACCATCGTCGCGAAGGCTGGGCGCTTCGGTCCCTACGTCACTGAAATGCTGGGCGACGAGGCACCGAAATCCGCCAAGCCGCGAACCGGGTCGCTGTTCGCCTCCCAGTCGGTCGAGACGGTCACGTTGAAGCAGGCCCTGGCGCTGCTGAGCCTGCCGCGGGTGGTGGGAGAGACTGCCGACGGTGAGACGATCACCGCCCAGAATGGACGCTACGGTCCCTATCTCAAGAAGGGGACGGACTCCCGCTCGCTGATCAGCGAGGAGCAGATCTTCGACATCACGCTGGAGGAGGCCGAGGCGATCTACGCCCAACCCAAGACCAGGGGACGCGGCCGCGCGGCGACCGCACCCGTCCGGGAGGTGGGGGAGGACCCGGCCACCGGCAAGCCCATGGTCATCAAGGACGGCCGGTTCGGCCCCTACGTCACCGATGGCGAGGTCAACGCCACGCTGCGACGCAGCGACTCCGTCGAGGACCTGACGGTGGAGCGGGCGGCCGAACTGCTGGCCGACAAGCGCGCCAAACCGCCGGCCCCCAAGAAGACGACACGGCGCGCACCGGCCAAGACCCCGACCCGGGCACGCACACCGGCGAAGGCCTGAGCCGTGCTGGGCGCGTTCATCGTCTTCGAGGGCGGGGACGGGGTGGGCAAGTCGACGCAGGCGAAATCGCTGGCCGACTGGCTCACCAGCAAGGGCCGAGGGGTCCTGCTGACCTTCGAGCCGGGGGACACCCAGGCTGGCGCGATGATGCGTCAGATCGTGCTGGATCCGGCGACGGGCGAGATGTCGCCGCGCGCGGAAGCCCTGCTCTACGCCGCCGACAAGGCGCAACACGTCGACCAGGTGATCCTGCCAGCGCTGGGACGAGGCGAGATCGTGGTGTGTGACCGCTATGTCGACTCGATGCTTGCCTACCAGGGAGCCGGTCGGGTGCTGGACGTCGACCGAGTCGAACGGATCGCCCGGTGGGCGAC
>JBAVKY010000133.1:0-20595 GCA_049688555.1 Propionicimonas sp. | reverse complement strand
TGAGCCAGGTGATCGACGTCCGCATGGACTCCGTCGCGGCCATCAACGCGGCGATGGCCGCCATCGCTGCGGGGGAGTGCATCGTGCTGCCCACCGACACCGTGTACGGGATCGGGGCGAATGCCTTGTCGGCGCCCGCCGTCCGCTCCCTGCTGGAAGCCAAGCGCCGCGGCCGGGACATGCCACCTCCGGTACTGCTGGCCGAGCCCGCCATGCTTCGATCGCTGGCCGGCGGACGGCTGAGTGACGCGGAGGCGTTGGCCGAGGCCTTCTGGCCTGGCGCCCTCACACTGGTGGTGACGTCGCACCCTCGCCTGAGGATGGATCTTGGCGATCGGGGCGACACCATCGCGGTGCGCGTTCCGGATCACACCTTCACCCGTGAGTTGCTGCGCGCTACCGGACCGCTTGCTGTCAGCAGTGCGAACGTGAGCGGTGAGCCTGCCGCCTGTTCGATCGCTGAGGCGCGGGCCCAGTTGGGCGACTCGGTGAGTGTCTACCTCGATGCCGGTGGCTCGAGTGGCCCGGTCCCCTCGACGGTCGTCGACCTGTCGGGGGAGACGCCACGGATCCTGCGCGAGGGACGGATCTCGCGTGCGGAACTCGCGCGGGTCGTTCCGGCTTTGGCCGACATGCCGGAGCTTGCAGAGGAACCCGAGGCTGCGACCGCCATGGAGGGCTGAGCCGGTGCGTGAATACCTCCTGGTCCTGCTGGTCGCCGCAGGGGTGACCTACCTACTCAGCGGGCTGTGCCGGCGCCTCGCTTTCCGGTTCAACGCGGTGGCGATGGTGCGAGACCGGGACGTCCACACCAAGCCCATCCCGTACTTCGGTGGCATCTCGATGTTGTTCGGGTTGGGTGCGGCCTTCCTGGTGGCGACCCAGTTGCCCTGGCTGGGCGACTTCGAGATCGTCCGGCATGACGCTGGCGCAGTGCTCCTCGCTGGAACGCTGATCTGCGCCGTCGGCGTGATCGACGACATGGTCGAGTTGAGTGCCCTCGCCAAGATCGCCGGCCAACTGCTCGCCGCGGGGGTTGCCGTCATGAACGGGGTCAAGGTGTATTGGATCCCGCTGCCGGACACGATCTTGTCCTTGGACGAGAGCGCGAGTATCACGTTGACCGTGCTGCTCATCTTCGTTGCGGTCAACGCGATCAACTTGATTGACGGCTTGGACGGGTTGGCGGCCGGGGTGGTCGCGATCGGTTCGGGAGCCTTCTTCCTCTACGCGTACCTGCTGTCCTACGAGCTCGAGCTGGTCCGGGCCACCACCTCCAGCCTGGTCACGGTCGCCACGGTCGGGATCTGCCTCGGCTTCCTGCCGTACAACATTCACAAGGCGCGAATGTTCATGGGCGACTCAGGGGCGATGCTGCTCGGGTTCCTGATGGCGACCTCGGTGATCAGCCTCACCGGGCAACTCGATCCCTCCCGGCTGGACGCCTCTGGGGCCGGTGTCCTCGCGGCGTACTTGCCGGTATTGCTGCCGTTCGCCGTGCTCGGGTTCCCCCTGCTTGATCTGACTCTGGCCTACGTGCGACGGACGTTCCGCGGCCAGATGTGGTATCACCCGGACAAGCAGCACCTGCACCACAGGATGCTCAATCTCGGGCATCCCCACCGCCACGCAGTCAGCCTGCTGTGGCTCTGGTCGGCACTGGTTGCCTTCGGCGTGGTGCTGGTCGGGCTCTATCCTTCTCCGGCGGTCATCGGGGGTCTCGCCCTCGGGGTCCTGCTGGCGGCCGTCCTCACCTGGGGGGTGCCGTGGCGGGCCCGCCGGGCGACGAGGGTCAAGGTTGGGCATGAGTAGGGGGCCAAGCCCCAACAACCTACGCGCCAGGCGCCTGCTTGCCGGTGGGGTCATCGGCGGGCATCTGGCAGCGCTGCTCTGTGTGGCCGCCTTTCTCTTGGCGCGCGGCACGGCCGCAGCCGTTTCGGCCGCGATCGCCGGCGTCGTGGTGATCGCCTTCTTCACCATCGGCCAGGCCGTCCAGGTGATGGTGGCCGATGCCCCCGCCAAACGGGTGATGCTCGCGGCCATGGCGTCCTACGGGATTAGGGTCAGCCTGCTGGGCATCGTCCTGATCCTGGTGCTCGACAACGCGGAGCGCTTCGGCCAGATGGACCCAACGGCCGTCGTCGCGACGACGATAGGCGTTGTGATTGGCTGGTTGGCCGGGGTGTTCCGGGTCTACTCACGACTCCGATTCCCGATTTACGACTCAACTGAGAGCCGCCCTTCCAAAACTGGTCCTAACGACTGAGCTCACCCTCGGATGGCTGCTAGAGTCCCAAGTGCTATGGGGGAACAGGGCGGAATGGATCAGGGTCTCCGCGTCATCAGCATCCTGATCTCGGGCCTGGTCCTTTATGGTGGTCTTGGCTGGGTGCTGGACCGCTGGCTTCAGACATCGTGGTGGTTACCCACCGGTCTGATCGTGGGCGTGATCGCGGGCATCTATCTGGTGATCGTGAAATTCGGCAGGTCAGAGTGACCATCAGACAGGAGGATCCATGCTGGGCCTGATCCCGCTGCTGGTTCCCATGGAGGGTGGTGGCGAAGAACTGTCAGGATGGCCACCGGGCGTCCACAGCTTCGACTCGCGGCCACTGTTGCCGGGAGTTTTGCCGGACTGGGTGAACAACCATGCCCTCCAAGCTGTGATTGCAGCCGCGGTGGTGATCGGTTTCTGGTTGTGGGTGGCCCGCGGCCAGAAGGTGGTGCCGGGCAAGAAGCAGTTCTTGGGTGAACTGCTGTACAACTTGCTACGCAACACGATTGCCCGCGACATCCTGGGTCACGACTACCGCAGGTTCCTGCCGTATCTCGTGGCCCTGTTCAGCTTCATCTTTGTGAACAACATCTTCGGGCAGTTCTTTCTGTTCATGTTCCCGACGTTCTCCAAGATCGGCTACCCCTACGGCCTCGCCCTGCTGACGTTCATTCTGTACAACGCCGCAGGGATCTCGAAGTACGGCTTCGCGAACTATATGAAGCGGATGACGCTGCCCGCTGGCGTACCGTGGCCACTGTGGTTCCTGATCATCCCGTTGGAGTTCATCTCGAATTTCATCGCCCGGCCGATCACGCTGGCTCTGCGTCTTTTCGCCAACCTGTTCGCCGGCCACCTGGTGATCATGGTGTTCGTGGTGGGTGGCGGACTGCTGTTGGAGTCGGGCATCCCCTTGTACATGGTGGCCGGAGGCGCGTCACTCATCTTCAGTTTTGCCATCTTCGCCCTGGAGTTGCTCGTCGGAGCCCTGCAGGCGTACATCTTCACTGTCCTGACCGCCCAATACGTCTCTTCGGCCATCGCCGAAGAGCACTGATCCACTGACCTGAGAGTTCTTCAACCCATCCGAAAGGAACCGCTCATGCTCCCCATCCAGGAGATCACCATCAACGGCTCGATCAACATGATCGGCTACGCGTTGGCAACCCTCGGCCCGGCGCTTGGCGTGGCGTGGATCTTCGCCTCCGTCATCAACGGCACCGCCCGTCAGCCCGAGGCCCGTGGCGCGATGATGGGCACCGCCTGGATCGGCTTCGCCGTGGTTGAGGCACTGGCCATCATCGGTATCGCCCTGGCCTTCGTGCTGTGATTCCAGCCATTCTGCCGCTAGAAGGGTTAGATCTCGGGCCGCTGCTGCCTGAGCATCTGAGCGAGATCCTCGTCGGCATCGTGTTGTTCCTCGTGGTCTGGTTCGTCGTCCAGACCAAGGTGGTCCCGGTCTTCGAGAAGACTTACGCCGAGCGGACCGACGCCATCACTGGCGGGATCGAGAAGGCGGAGGCTGCCCAGCACGAGGCGGCCGCGGCGCTGGCTGAGTACAAGGCGCAGCTCGCCACAGCTCGCGAGGAGGCAGCACGGATCCGCGAGGAAGCCAAGAATCAGGCAGCCAGCATCGCCGCCGAAATCAAAGATCACGCCCAGTCGGAGTCTGCGCGCATGATCGCCACCGCGAAGGCCCAGATCGAGGCTGAACGGGCCCAGGTGGTCCATCAGCTTAGGGCCGAGGTCGGTGGCCTGGCCACTCAGCTGGCCGGGCGGATTGTGGGCGAGTCACTGGAGGACGATGAGCGGGCCCGCCGGAGCGTGGAGCGCTTCATCGCCGATCTCGAGGCCCAGACGGAGACGGAATCGGTATGAACGCGGCGACGAACGCCCGCCTGTCGGAGCTGGACGGTTCCCTGGACGCCCAGGAACTGAGCCCCGCGCTTGCGGACGAGTTGTTCGCGGTGGTGGACCTGCTGAGCGCTCAGGCATCCCTGCGCAACGCGATGTCGGACCCGACTGCGCCGGACTCAGCGCGGCGGAGCCTGGCCACCAACGTGCTGACAGGCAGGGTGTCGCAGCCGGCCACCATGGTGGTGGCTGCGGCCGCAGGGCTGAACTGGGGAAGTGGTGCCGGGCTGGGTGCCGCCCTTGAGCGTCAGGCGGTCCGTACCTTGATTGGCCTCGCCCAGCGAGCTGGGCAACTCGATGTGCTGGAAGATGAGTTGTTCCGGTTCGCCCGGATAGTGGACGCCGACCCGGCGTTGCGGGCGGCGGTCTCTGATCGGTCGGTGCCGCTGGCCGATCGTCAGCAGATCGTGTCCGATCTGCTGGGGAGCAAGGTGCTGCCCGCTTCCCTTGCCCTGGCGCGACGCGCGGTCGCGGGGGAGTACCGGACTTTCGACCTGACGATTGAGGCCTACCTGACTCGTGCCGCGGAAGCGCGGCAGCGTGCCATCGCCCAGGTCACGGTCGCGAGGCCACTGACCGAGGAGCAGGCGCAACGGTTGAAGAAAGCACTGAGCAGCCAGGTCGGCCGAGAAGTCACCCTGCAGGTCGTCGTTGATCCTGCCGTGATGGGGGGCGTCCGCGTCCAGGTGGGGGATGAAGTGATCGACGGCACCGTTTCCAACCGGCTGGCCTCAGCCGAGCGACAACTGAACTAACCCGACATACTCCGGTCGGGACCCCCGACCACCCGAACGACTACGAGAGACAAAGGTGCGTAGATGGCCGAACTGACCATTCGTCCCGAAGAGATCCGGGATGCGCTCGACCGTTTTGTGTCCAACTTCAACCCCGAGACCGCCACTCGCGATGAGGTCGGCAAGGTGGTCACCTCCGGAGACGGCATCGCGCGCGTTGAAGGTCTCCCTTCGGCGATGGCGAACGAATTGCTGGAGTTCGCGAACGGCACGTTGGGCATTGCATTGAACCTCGACGTTCGTGAAATCGGCGTCGTGGTGCTGGGCGAATCCGAGGGGATCGCCGAGAACTCAACGGTGAAGCGCACGGGGGCGGTGCTGAGCGTCGCGGTGGGTGATGGTTACCTCGGCCGCGTCGTGGATGCCATGGGCAATCCGATCGACGGGCTCGGTGACCTCAAGGACATCGATGGGCAGCGCGCCCTTGAACTTCAGGCCGCCGGCGTGATGGACCGCCAAAGCGTCAAGGAACCGCTGCAGACCGGCATCAAGGCCATCGACGCGATGACCCCGATCGGCCGCGGCCAGCGCCAGTTGATCATCGGTGACCGCAAGACCGGCAAGACCGCGATCGCCATTGACACCATCATCAACCAGCGCGCGGCATGGGCGACTGGTGATCCCAAACAGCAGGTCCGCTGCATCTACGTCGCCATCGGTCAGAAGGGTTCCACCATCGCCTCCCTGCACTCGGTGCTCGAGGATGCCGGCGCGATGGAGTACACGACGATCGTGCATTCGCCTGCCTCCGACCCGGCTGGCTTCAAGTACATCGCGCCGTACACCGGCTCAGCCATCGGTCAGCACTGGATGTACGCGGGCAAGCATGTCCTGATCGTTTTCGACGACCTGACCAAGCAGGCCGAGGCCTACCGCTCGATGTCGTTGCTGCTCCGTCGTCCCCCGGGCCGCGAGGCCTACCCCGGAGACGTCTTCTACCTGCACAGCCGTCTGCTGGAGCGCTGCGCCAAGCTGTCGGACGAGCTTGGAGCAGGCTCGATGACGGGCCTGCCGATCATCGAAACCAAGGCCAACGACGTATCGGCCTACATTCCGACCAACGTGATTTCCATCACTGACGGGCAGATCTTCTTGCAGTCGGACCTGTTCAACGCCAACCAGCGTCCGGCCATCGACGTCGGCATCTCAGTCTCCCGAGTCGGCGGCGACGCCCAGATCAAGGCCATGAAGAAGGTGGCCGGTACCCTCAAGATCGGCTTGGCTCAGTTCCGCGACATGCAGGCCTTCGCGATGTTCGCCTCGGATCTGGACGCCGTGTCGCGTCGGCAACTGGATCGTGGGCAGCGTCTGGTCGAACTGCTGCGTCAGCCGCAGTACCGGCCCTTCCCGGTTGCCGACCAGGTCATCAGCGTCTGGGCTGGGACGAATGGCTACCTCGACGACGTGCCGGTCTCTGACGTGCTCCGGTTCGAAAGTGAGTTGCTGGAGTACCTCAAGCACAACACGAGCATCATTTCCACGATCGCCACAACCGGCGCTTGGGACGATGACACCGCCGCCTCGGTCGGCAGGGCCATCGATGACTTCAAGCTCACGTTCACCAAGGGCGACGGACACCCACTGGTGGTGGGGGACCCGCCTACTGTGGCGATTGAGAAGAAGGATGTGGAGCACGAGCAAATTGTCGTGAGCAAGAGGCGCTGAGCGATGGCGGCCAGCCTTCGGGAGCTTCGTCAGCGACGACAGTCGGTGACCGCGACCAAGAAGATCACCAAGGCGATGGAGCTGATCGCCTCCTCTCGTGTCATCAAAGCACAGCAAGCTGCCGCTCGCGCTCTGCCCTTCACGCGCGAACTGAACCGGGCCGTATCCGCCGTGGCCGAGTACTCCCACCTCGACCATCCGCTGACCAAGGAGATGGACGAGTCGAACGTCAAGCGTGCGGCGGTGTTCTTCATCACCTCCGACCGGGGCATGAACGGCGCGTACTCCTCCAATGCCATCAAGACGGCTGCCCGGGTGGTTCAGCGGATGCGCGACGAGGGCACTGAACCCGTCCGGTACATCGTCGGTAAGAAGGGCATCAACTACGTCAACTTCCGTGGCCTGCCCATCGAGGCGAGCTGGGAAGGGTTCTCAGACGCCCCCACCTACGATCGGGCGGTGGAGATCGCCGACCAGTTGGTAGCGGACTTCCTCAAGCCCACCGAAGAGGGCGGTGTGGACGCGATCTATGCGGTGTACACCCGAATGGAGTCGATGATCAGCCAGACCCCCAGGGTTCGTCGGCTGCTTCCTTTGGAGGTCGTCGCAGGCGTCAGGGACGTCGGCGAGCACGACCTGGTTCCGCTCTATGAGTTTGAGCCCGACCCCGAGTCGGTGCTGGACCAGCTGTTGCCGCTCTACCTTCGCAGCCGCATCTGGTTCTACCTGCTGCAGTCGGCGGCTTCCCAACTCGCCAGCCAGCAGCGCGCCATGAAGTCGGCGACCGACAACGCGCAGCAACTCATCGAGCGCCTCACCCGCGAGGCGAATCAGGCCCGTCAGGCCGAGATCACCCAGGAAATCAGCGAAATCGTCGGCGGCGCAAGCGCGCTCGCCGAGCAGAACTAGGCAGCGAGAAGGACTGACATGACCGTCACCATCGACACACCACAGGCCGAGGCGACCACAGGGGTCGGCCGGGTCGCTAGAGTCATCGGACCTGTGGTGGACATCGAGTTCGCCGCCGACCAGATGCCCGGCATCTACAACGCGCTGCTGATCGATATCGAAGCCGACGATGGCACCCGCACGATCACCGCGGAGGTTGCCCTGCACGTCGGAGACAACATTGTTCGCGCCATCTCGCTCAAACCCACCGACGGCATGCGTCGCGGTACCAAAGTCCGCGATACCGGGGCGCCGATCTCCGTTCCGGTGGGTGATGTCACAAAGGGCCGGGTCTGGAACGTGACCGGCGACTGCCTCAACGAGGACATCTCCGGGATTGAGATCACTGAGCGCTGGCCGATCCACCGCCAAGCGCCGAAGTTCGACGCCCTGGAGCCTCGTACCCAGATGTTGGAGACCGGCATCAAGGTGCTGGACCTGCTCACCCCATACGTGCAGGGAGGCAAGATCGGCCTGTTCGGTGGCGCTGGAGTGGGCAAGACGGTGCTCATCCAGGAAATGATCTACCGGATCGCCCATGACTTCGGTGGCACCTCGGTATTCGCCGGCGTTGGCGAACGCACCCGTGAGGGTAATGATCTGATCCACGAGATGATCGAAGCGGGCGTCTTCAAGGACACCGCACTGGTCTTCGGCCAGATGGACGAACCGCCCGGCACCCGGTTGCGGGTCGCGCTGTCGGCGCTGACGATGGCCGAGTACTTCCGGGATGTGCAGAACCAAGACGTGCTCCTGTTCATCGATAACATCTTCCGGTTCACCCAGGCCGGTTCCGAGGTCTCCACCCTGCTCGGGCGGATGCCCTCGGCAGTGGGGTACCAGCCGAACCTGGCCGACGAGATGGGTCAGCTGCAGGAACGGATCACCTCGACCCGCGGTCACTCGATCACCTCCATGCAGGCGATCTACGTGCCGGCCGACGACTACACCGACCCGGCGCCGGCCACCACTTTCGCCCATCTCGACGCCACCACCGAACTGAGCCGCGAGATCGCCTCGCGTGGCCTCTACCCGGCCGTGGATCCGCTGAGTTCCTCAAGCCGGATCCTCGACCCGCAGTTCATCGGGCAGGAGCATTACGACACCGCCGTGCGGGTCAAGCAGATCCTGCAGCGCAATAAAGAACTGCAGGACATCATCGCGATCCTCGGTGTCGACGAACTGAGCGAAGAAGACCGGATCATCGTGGCTCGTGCCCGACGGATCCAACAGTTCCTGAGCCAGAACACCTACATGGCCGAGAAGTTCACCAATGTGACTGGTTCCACCGTCCCGTTGGCTGACACCATCGCATCCTTCAAGATGATCTGTGAGGGAGAGGTCGACCACATCGCAGAGCAGGCCTTTTTCAATGTGGGCGGCATGGACATGGTCTTGGAGAACTGGGCGAAGATTCAGAAGGAAAACTAACGATGGCCGACCACATCCGCGTCGAGGTCGTTGCCGCCGCAGGAATCGCCTGGGAGGGCGATGCCCTGTCGGTCATCGTGCGCACGACGGAAGGCGATGTGGGTATTCTCCCCAACCACGAGCCGTTCCTGGCGGCGATGGTGCCTTGTGCCGCTGAAGTGCTCACGGTTGACGGACGCCGCGAAATCCTCGCGGTCGACGAAGGTTTCATCTCGGTGGCGGACAACCGTGTCGCGCTGCTCAGCCAGTACGCCAGAGTCGCCCATGAGAGCGACCTCGACGAAGCTGAGCATGAGCTGGCGGCTGCGGAACGCAGGCTCAACCAGGGCGAGGTCGACGAGGAGACCATGCAGCACTTCAGGCGCGCCCAGGCCCAGGTGAAGGCCGCTAAACTGGCGAACGAACAGGCCTGAACCCGGCGCCACGGGATCATGACGATGGATTGGCTGCTGGTTACCTGGCTGGTGGCCCTGCTGGTGGTCGTCTTCCTGGTACTGCCCATCTGCTGGCTCATAGTTCGCCGGCGCTGGCTCGCACGCCGAGGCGGAGTGTTCGACTGTAGCCTGCGCCTGCGGACCACGACTCCGGGCACCGGCTGGGTGCTCGGAGTCGCGCGTTACAGCCAGGACACGCTGGAGTGGTTCTCCGCCTTCTCGCCTTCCCTGCGGCCGCGCCTCACCTTTCCCCGCGCCAAGACGAGGGCGGGCGATCAGCGGTCGCCCGACCAGATCGAGTCGGTGTTGTTGTTCGATGATCAGCGAATCATCAGGCTGGAGACGATGGGGGTCGGATCCTGGGAGGTGTCGATGTCGACGGATTCGCTGACAGGCTTGCTCAGCTGGCTGGAGGCCGCCCCTCCGGGTCAGGGGTTTCAGGGCTCCGTTCCACTGCGGCCTGCTGGCTGACGATGCGGGCGCGCTGAGCCATGGCCGATGGGTCATGGGCTTCCCGATCCTTACCCGGCACCCACAGCGTTTCGCCGGCCACTTGGGTGGTTGCCCTCGCCAGGATGAAGAGTAAGTCGCTGAGCCGGTTCAGATAGGTGATGGCCAGCAGGTTCACGCCGCCGGGGGCCGTCGGGCCGGCGGGATCGGTCCCATACGCCTCCACTGCCCGCCAAGCCGCTCGCTCGGCGCGCCGGACCACGCTTCTGGCCTGCTGCAGTAGCGCCGAGGTGAAGGTGCCTCCTGGCAGGATGAAGGAGCGGAGGGCTGGCAGTGGCCGCGAGAATTCGTCGCACCAGCCTTCAAGCCGATCGATGCTGGGCTGGATGATGCGCAGCGGCTCGTAGGGGGGGTCGAGTGCCAAGGGGTTGGACAGGTCCGCACCGGCGTCGAAGAGTTCGTTCTGAATCAGCAGCAGCACGGTGCGGAGGGTCGCTGGGAGGTCCGGCTGGGTGACGACAAGGCCCAGGATGGTGTTGGCCTCATCGGTCGTCCCATAGGCCTCGATCCGCGGGTCGGTCTTGGGGACTTCGGCCATGTCCGAGAGCCGGGTCGTGCCGGCATCGCCCGTCCGGGTGTAGATCCTGGTGAGGTTGACCATGCCGCCAATCTAGTGGGCAACGGCCGCGAGCTCCCGCAGCGCCGCAACCACGGCGGTCGGGTTGTCGGACTGTACCCAGTGGCCGGCATTGGCGACCACGATCCGGCGGACGTGGGGGAAGTGCTCCTGCATGGCCGCCTCATGTTCTGGACGGACGTAACTGGAGCCCTCGCCGCTGAGCCAGAAGACGGGCCCGGTGTACGTCACCGGACCGGGGTCCGGCCACGCCCGGATGCTCGTCAGGCTCTTGCCGAGGAGCTCCAGGTTGGGCTGCCAATGCCAGCGCGGCCGTCGGCGAAGATTCTGCAGCAGGAATCCCCGGACATCAGCATTGGGCACCCTCACGGCCAGTGCGGCGTCTGCTTGGGCGCGGTCGCGGAGGCTGGTCAAGTCGAGAGACTGCATCGCCGCGAAGAGTGGCCCAAAGCCCTCGACGGCTTCGGAGTCGGTTGGCGAGATGTCGATCACGGCGAGACCGGAAGCCAATTGGGGGTACTTCAATGCCAGCAGCATCGCGACCTTGCCGCCCAGGGAATGGCCGACCACGATGAGGCGTGCGGCCGAGCCCAGGCGTTCCTCGATCTTGGCAGCGACCAGGTCCGCCATCGTCGGGTAGTCGAAGGTCTTCGTCCAGCCGCTGCCGGCATGGTTGGGCAGATCGACCAACACACTGGGGAGATCGGAATCGGCCAGCTCGGTGGCGACCTGAGTCCAGTTCCGTCCACGTCCGAAGAGTCCGTGGAGGAAGATGAACCGCGGCCGGCCCGACCCGACCAGCTCGGTGTGCAACCGCGTCATCAACGAGCCCGGTTCCAGCAGGCGGTGTGCCAATGACGTCGTTCCTGGACGGCCGAGGACGATCCGATGCTCGCTTCGCGCGGCCACACGACGATGTGCGCCCTCCCAGGCGTGATGGTGTTCTGGCAGCCGGGGCAGACATAAGGCTTGGTGGCTGAGTCCGCAGGCATTGATTGGACCATCCAGGCGGACTCGCCGCGCTCCTCGAGTCGGGCGAAGGCGCCGCTCGACAGGGGCCGCCCAGGCCGCAGATGCTTCGATGGTCGCTTGGGCATGAGTTCAGCCTAGCCGTGCGGCTGGGCTATGTTGACCGGGTGCGCTTGTTGATAGCCCAGTGCCAGGTGGACTATGCCGGACGCCTGACCGCCCACCTCCCGATGGCCACACGACTCATCATGGTCAAGGCTGACGGCTCGGTGTCGGTCCACGCCGACGACCGGGCCTACAAACCGCTGAACTGGATGAGTGCCCCGTGCACGCTCACCGCCAGCCCGCCGCCGCAGGACGTCGAAGCTGTGGTCGGGGACGATTCGGAACTGACCCAATTGTGGGAGGTTCGCAATTCCGGCGGCGACACCCTACAGATTGCCATTGGACAGGTATTCCATGACAGCTCCCACGAACTCGGGGTCGACCCGGGGTTGGTGAAAGACGGCGTCGAAGCCCATCTGCAAGCGTTGTTGGCCCAGAATCCGACCGCTTTCGGCGACGGATGGTGTCTGGTTCAGCGCGAGTACTTGACCCCGATCGGACCGGTGGACCTGCTCTTTCGCGATGCTAGGGGTGCCTACGTGGCCGTTGAAGTGAAACGTCGCGGCGAGATCGATGGCGTGGAGCAGCTGACCCGCTACCTTGCTTTGATGAACGCCGACCCGCTGTACACACCGGTGCGAGGCGTGTTCGCCGCCCAGCAAATCAAACCCCAGGCGAGGGTTCTCGCGGGCACCCGAGGCATCGAGTGTCTCCTGGTGGACTACGACGCGCTCCGGGGCCTCGACAACGCCGAGGATCGCCTCTTCTAGCTGGGCTCAGGTGCGGTCCAGATGAGGCACCAGCACTTCGCGGTAGAGTAGCAACAGGGCCGCCACGGTCGGAATCGCCAGGATCGCGCCGACCAGGCCAAGTAACAGACCGCCCGACACGGCCGCGAGGATCACCATCACCCCGGGAACCTGCACTGAGTGCGAGAAGATCCGTGGCTGCAGGAAATACGCGTCGAACTGCTGGTAGGCCAGGAAGAACAGCAGGGTGATCAGTCCCGTGGTCGGTGAGATCGAAAAGGCGACGATGGAGACGATGATCATCGAGATCGTGGTGCCCACGAGTGGCACGAAGGCGAACAGCCCGACAACGACCGCCAGGGCCAAGGAGTACTGGCTGAGCCCAACGGCGTTCAGGAAGATGAAGGCGACGGTAGTGGCCAACATGACCACCAGGAACATTCCAGAGACGTATCCACCGACGCGCTTGAACATCTCGCTGGCAAGGTACTTCACGCGGGGCCGGCGGGAGGCGGGCGCGAGTTGGTAGATGACCTCCTTGATCGAGGTCAGCGAGATCAGGAAGTAGAGCGTCAGCACCACGGTGATGATGATCGAGAACACGATGTTGGCGACCAGCGCGCCAGCGCCCAGCAGGCCACCGAACAACGAGCTGATCAGCTCACCTGAGGTGAGGAAAGCCACCACCTTGTCGATCACCTCGAACTGGGCGTCGAACGCTGCGATCTGGGGGTTCTCCCTGAGGTTGGTCAGATAGGTTGGGGACTGCTGGATCAGCCGGTTGACCTGTTCGGAGACGACAGGGACCAGCGCCCACATCGCCAGGGCCAGCGCGCCGACGACGCCAAGCGCCACGAGCAGGACGGCCACGCCCCGGCGCACGCCACGGTGGTGGAACCACTCGACCACGGGATTCAAGCCCAGCGCGAGGGCCAGGCTCAGCAACACCAGAATGATGACGCTCTTCAGCGACACGACCAGACTGACGAGCCCGAAGGCCGTCATGGCACCTACGGTCAGGAAGAAGCCGATCGGGAAGGGGCTCCGATCGAGCAGAGAAATGTGCTGCTCGCGCCCCCCTGCGGCGGGATCGAAGTCGGCGGGGGTCGGTTGGGTTGTGCGCCGCCAGCGGCGCAGCCAGTTCCGGGTGGTCGGTCCCGACGGTGTGCCAGCGGACGCGGGCGTAGGCAGCCCGGGCGGGGTCGAGAGCGATCCCGCCGGGGTGGCCGCCGGATTCGCGGGTGGCTCGCTCATCAGGGGGCGGGGGTCTCCGACGCTGAGGAGGAAACGACCTCGTCCGGGAAGTCCTTGACGCTCTCTGTCGCGAGGGAGGACAGGGACTCAAGCTGGGCGACGATGGCCTGCTTGCGTACAGTCAGCCGGTCGATGTCCTGGCCGAGTTGCACCTTACGCAACTCCGATTCCCGTTGGGCCTCGGAGAGGAGCTTGGCGGCCGTGTTCTGCGCTGCTTCCACCGCCGTTCGCGCCTCGTTCTGGGCACCAAGAGTGATTTCGGCTGCTTCGGCGAGGGCAGCTTGGCGACGCTGATCCCAGGTGAGCGCGTCGGCCTCGAGTCGTTCCCGGTACTCCTCGGCCTGCCGACGGGCGTTGGCCACCATCACCTCGATGGCTTGGGCTGCCTCGTGCCGGGCCTGGGCCACGGCAACGAGCGACTCTTCCTTGGCTTGGGCGGCCTCGGTGATCTGCACGGCCGCCAGGCGTTCGGCCTCGGCGAGTTGCTGGGCCGCTGCCGCGGCGGCTGCCGCCACCCGGGCTTCCGATTGGGTCTGGGTCTCGGCAAAGATCTGCGCGCGATCCCGCTCAGCCGTCGTCCGGAGTGCGGCGGCCTCCGCACGGGCGGCCTCGAGCTCATTGGCGGTTTGGGCGCTCAGACGCCTGCGCAGGCCATCGATGTCCGCCAGCGTGCTCGCCTGCGAAGCATCCAGGGCCAGGCGCGCCTCGGCCGTGAGCTTGTTGGTGCTGGCCTGGGCATCGGCCCGGATCCGATCAGCCTGCTCCTGCGCGCTCTTGACCAATTCCACAGCCTGAGCTTCCGCGGCGCGCAGCAGGTCTTTGGTATGAGTCCCCAGCTTGGAGAAGTCGGTGTCATCTACACGCTGGTTGGCGGTGGTGAGCCTGCGTCTGGTTTCGCGCAATTGTCGCTTCACCCTTGTCAACTGGATTTCGACGTCCCGCACATAGGCGTCAACCGCGCCACGGTCGTAGCCGCGCAGGGCATGGGGGAAGTTTCCGGCCGCGGTCGCGGTCTCGTCGAACAGATCGAGTCCTGCGGTCTCATCCATCGAGGAAGTCACCTGGCGCATTCCTTTCAACACTACGGGTTCTCACCTGAGGGGTGTGCAGGGCGGTGAGGTGCCTGGCAGTCTGATGCTACCGCTTCTGGCGGACAACGAACGGCCCGGCCCCAGCGGGACCGGGCCGTGGACGAGTGGGGTCAGTGTGCGGCTGGCTGAACGATTTCGAGCAACACGCCGCCGACATCCTTGGGATGAGCGAAGTTGATCCGCGAGCCGCCAGTGCCGATCTTCGGCTCTGGGTAGAGCAAGCGCACCCCCCGTTCCCGCAGTGCAGCGCTGGTGGCATCGAGATCCTTGACCCGATAGCAGAGCTGCTGCATACCGGGCCCGTTCTTCGCGATGAACTTCGCGATCGTGGAGTTCTCGTTCAAGGGCGCCAGCAGCTGAATCTGGGCGTTCTCGGCACCCTGTTCGCCGGTGCCGAGCATGGCCTCCTCAACGCCCTGCTCGACGTTGGTCTCGCGGTGCAGCACGCGCCATCCGAGGACCTCGGTGTGGAACTTGATCGCCTCGTCCAGATCGGGCACAGCAAGTCCGACGTGGTCGATGCATACGAAGAGATCATCATGTGTCATGGGACAACCTTTCCACATTCACCAAGGCAGCGGGACCGGTTGAGGCAAGCCCCGCCGAATGGTGAGGTGCAGCTCAGCCAAGGACCGCGTTGACCACCTCTCGGGCCTCCTGCTGCACCTGCTGGAGATGCTCGGGGCCCTTCAGGGATTCGGCGTAGATCTTGTAGACGTTCTCGGTCCCGGACGGACGGGCTGCGAACCACGCCGAGGCCGTCGTCACTTTCAACCCACCGATGGCCGCGCCGTTTCCGGGGGCATTGGTGAGGGTGGCAACGATGGGCTCGCCGGCAAGTTCGGTGGCCGTGACATCGGTGGGCGACAGTTTGGCCAGCTTGGCCTTCTGTTCGCGGTTGGCGGGAGCGTCGACCCTGGCGTAGCTGGACGCGCCATGCTTTGCCTCCAGCTCAGCGTAGAGCTCGCTCGGCGACTTGCCGGTGACTGCCTTGATCTCGCTCGCCAGCAGTGCCAGGAGGATGCCGTCCTTGTCGGTGGTCCAGGTGGAACCGTCGAGGGCAAGGAACGATGCGCCCGCCGACTCCTCGCCGCCGAAACCGATGTCGCCGCTCATCAGGCCGGGCACGAACCACTTGAAGCCGACGGGAACCTCGACCAGGCGTCGGCCGAGATCGGCAGCCACCTTGTCGATCAGGGACGAGGACACCAACGTCTTGCCGACACCGGCGTCAGCGCGCCAGTGCTCACGGTGACCGAAGAGGTATTGAATCGCCACGGCGAGGTACGCGTTCGGATTCATCAGGCCGGCGTCAGGGGTGACGATGCCGTGCCGGTCGGAATCCGCGTCGTTACCGGTCGAGATCTCGTACGCGCTGCGGTTGTTGATCAAGCTGGCCATCGCATAGGGCGAGGAGCAGTCCATCCGGATCTTGCCGTCCCAGTCCAGCGTCATGAAGCGCCACGTGGGGTCCACCGAGGAGTTGATGACGGTCAGGTCGATGCCGAGACGCTCGGCGATGTACTGCCAGTACTGCACTGAGGCTCCGCCGAGCGGGTCTGCCCCGATGTGGACCCCTGCCTCGGCGATGGCCGGGATGTTGAGCGCGTTGCTCAGGTCCGTGCAGTAGGCGCCGAGGTAGTCGACTCTGGTGACGTCCGCGGTCGCTGCAGGGTACGCCGTGCGGCGAATCGCCGACGGGTCGCGCAAGAGCTCATTGGCGCGCGCCGCTATCACGCTGGTGGCATCGCTGTCGGCAGGGCCGCCGTGCGGTGGGTTGTACTTGAAACCGCCATCGCGGGGCGGGTTGTGGGACGGCGTGACGACGATGCCATCGGCACGCGGGCCGTCGTGGGTCTTGTTGTAGACGATGATGGCTCGCGACACGGCGGGGGTGGGGGTGAAGTCCTCGTCCCGTTCGGCGCGGATGTGCACCCCGTGGGCGTGGAGAACCTCGATGGCAGTACGCCAGGCGGGCTCGGACAGGGCGTGGGTGTCCTTGCCGATGAACAACGGACCAGTGATTCCCTGGCTCGAGCGGTACTCGACGATGGCCTGGGTGGTCGCTGCGATGTGGGCATCGTTGAAGGCGGCGTCGAGGCTGGAACCGCGGTGCCCGGACGTGCCGAACACCACCTGCTGATCCGGATTGTCCGGGTCCGGGATGAGGTCGTAATAGGCCCCCAACAGGGCGTTGACGTCGATCAGGTCTTCAGGCAGTGCCACCTGCCCGGCGCGTTCATGAACCATAGGGCTCATCTTGCCCCCACTCGCTACCGCGGGGGGAGGGCTTGACCATATTCGCGGGGGCTTCGATGGTGCTGGCAGAATGCAAGGGTGACTCCCACCGGCTTCAATCCTTCGCGTGCCATGGACCTCTCCGGAATCGCCGCCGCGGCCAAGGCGCCCCCGCCACCCGTCGGCGCCAGCTACGTCCTGGAACTGGACGAGGCGAGTTTCGAGGCGGTGATCCAGCTGTCGGTGAAGCACCCTGTGGTGATCGAGTTGTACTCGCCGCGGGCGAAGGCCGAATCCCTGTCGAGCGCACTCGTCGAACTGGTGAACGAGGCTGCGGGCAAGTACCTACTGGCCAGGGTGAACGTGGACACCGCGCCGCAGATCGCCGCCGCTTTTGGGGTTCAGGCGGTGCCGACGGTGATCGCCGTGGTGGGCGGCCAGCTCGCCCCTCTGTTCCAGGGCACCCGCGAGAAGGCCGACGTCGCCGTGGTGATCGGCCAGCTTCTCCAGGCAGCCGTTGGGGCCGGCGTGGTGGGGCGAGCCGATCCGGTCAGCATCGCGGCCGACGCCGGCCCTGACCCACGATTCGCCGCCGCCGACGCGGCCCTGGAGCGCGGTGACTTCGCCGCCGCGGTGGCCGAGTTCGACACGATTCTTGCGCGCACGCCGAACGATCCCGAAGCCAAGGCGGGACGCGCCCAGGCCGCCCTGCTGGTGAGGATTGGCGGGATCCAGCCGGCGACCGTCCTTGCGCGGGCCGCGGCGGCTCCCGACAACGTGGAGGCTCAGGCGGCGGCGGCCGATGTGGAGCTGGCAGGCGGCAACCCCGAAGCCGCCTTCGGCCGACTCATCGAGGCAATTCGCCGCACCTCCGGTGCCGAGCGGGAGGCCCTGCGGGTGCGTGTGTTGGAACTGTTCGAAACCGTCGGCCCGACCGACCCGGTCGTTCTCAGCGCGCGTCGCGGATTGATGAGCGCCCTGTTCTGAGTGTCGTTGCCGTCACGAAGCGGGCGCTGTCGCGGGCTGCCCCGCAGGACCGTCGGCGACCTGGGACCGACGGTCCTTTCGCTGGGTGGGCGGTCCCTTCGCCGGATACAAGGCCAGGAGCAGGGCCGCCAAGAGGCTCGCGGCGAAGGCGCTGGCGTAGATCCCCCGGAACCCCTCGTTGAGCGTGGTCGTGAAGGTCCGTTCCAGTGCGGGAGCGAGTGTGTCGACCTCGGCGAGATAGCCGACCTTGGCGGTTTCGAAGGCCCCTGGGATCCCTTCCCGGAGGATCGTCAGTTTTCGCTGGGTGTCGGCGAGGTCGGCTTGAGCTGAGGCCACGTGGTTTCGGGCCTTGACCAACCGCTTCCGGTGGGCGATCGCCGCCTTACGCTTGCCTTCCATGCTGGACAACTGGCCACGCAGGCGAGCGCGCTTGGCCACTTTCGAGAAGCGTTTGTCGGTCAGGGCAGACTGCTCCGCTTGGAGCTGGCGCAACCTGCCCGGCAATCCTGCCCGCTGGTTGACCATCGCGGACCGCTGCAGCACCAGCTGGTTGACCGTGGCCCGGAGCTTGGCGATCTGGACCTTGAGCGCTTTCGCCTGGCGAGGTTCGGGAGCGCGCGCCCGCAGCCGGCTCATGATCGCGCGGTAGGCCTGCTGCAGCCGAGTGATGCCCTGTTGCGGCCCAACGAGTGCCTGGTCGACGCCGGCGATGCGTCGGGTCAGATCCGCGCTGGCCTCCTGCACGCCGGCGATGGCTCGGGCCGTGCTCGCCAGGCCGGCGTCCGTCCCCCTGATCGCCTTGGTCATGCCCGAGATGCCTGACCGCAACCCGGTGACCTCCCTGGTCATCCCGGCGATGCCCCTGTCGAGCCGCTTGACAGCCTTGACCAGCGTGGCACGGGCCTCCTTGAGATCGGCGGCCGCATCGCCGAGGGTGGCGAGCCCAGTGTCCACGCCGTCGGTGACCTCGGAGACCACCGTCGGAGTGTGTTCGGAGAACATCCGCTCCGAGACCACCTTGGTGCGGGCTGCGACGGTCGTCACATCGGCCGATTTGAGCAGGTCGACCAGATCATCGGGTAGGGACCCACGGGCGAATGTGGCGAGGTCGATGGTGGTCTTGCTCGAGAAGTCGGGAAAGTCCACGTCCCTCAGCCGGTCTGCCAGCCAATCGTTCGATTGCAGTGCGGCGTACTTCCGCTGCAGTTCGGCGGCCTGGGGGAGTGCCGGCGCGCTGGCGCTCTGGGGAAGCTGATCCGTGAGGGCAGTTGGCAGGTCGGTGGCCGCGTGGGCCAGAAAGCCGACCAGGAAGGCTGGAGCCAGGGTGGTGCCGAGGGACCGCACCAAGGACAAGGTGGCCAACGCCGAGGTCGACTCTTCGACCGGCGTGCGGTCGAGCATCATGTAGTTGAGCGGGGAGCCGATGGTGAAACCGAGGCCGAGGCCCATCAGGGCCACGGTGGTACCCACGCTTGCCCAGGTCGGGGACGGGATGGCCCACCACACGCCGACCGCAGCGGCGATCGCCGACACCACCACCCCGAAGCCCAGCACCGGCTTCGGGCCGAAGCGATCGGTCAGTGCGCCCGACAGTAGGGCTCCGATGCCGCAGAAGAGCCCGAGGAGGATCACGAAGGAGCCCCCGTCCCCGGCGGGGATCCGCAGGGCGTTCTCGGCGAACTGCGGGACGAAGATCACCCCCATCAGGATCACGCCGGACAGGAATGCCAACCCCAGGATCACCCCGATGGTGGCGTCCGTGAAGTAGCGCAGGTTGAGGACGGGATCCTCGGCGCGTCGTTCGACCAGGATGAACAGTGGCAGCAACACGAGGAAGCCGAGCAGGAACGGGTACACCTCGAGCGAGCCCACACTGGTGGCGACGTCGAAGAAGTCGATGTTGCGAAGCCCGTACAACAGCGAAAGGATCATGGCGACCAGCAGGGCGATTCCCAGCAGGTCGATCCTTGCCACACGTTCCACTGGGCGGTTGGGCAGGAACGCCAGCCCCGCGATGATGATCACAATACTGATCGGGACATTGACGAAGAAGATGTACTGCCAGTTGTCGGCTCCGACGAGATCAAGGATCAGGCTGCCGGCGCTGGCGCCGAAGATCGTCGCCACGCCGTACACGCCGCCGACCAGTCCCAGTGCCATCCCGCGCTTCTGAGTTGGCACTGCCGCGCCGAACTCGGCGGTGGCTACGGGCACGATCCCGCCGCCACCGATGGCCTGGATGGCCCGGGCGATCACCAGGAATTCGAAGCTGCCGACCTCCCGGCTGAACCCGCACAACAGTGAGCCCACGCCGAACAGGGTGATGCTGAGCAGGTAGACCGGCTTGCGTCCGTATCGGTCGGCCAGTTTCCCCATCACCGGGATGGAGGCGGCGTAGGCCAAGGTGTAGCTGGTGAGCATCCAGATGCCGGTGGCATCATCGACCCCGAGGTCGTTCTGGATGATGGTGTGGGCGGGGGTGATGATGCCGGTGTCGAGCGCGCCCATGAAGATGCCCAAGAGGTGGACAGCCATCACGATGCCCAAGCGGCGGGTCGCCGCAGGGGCCTGGAGACTCTCGGTCTGAGTCACTCCACCTCTCCTCGGCCATTCTTAGGTTCTGGCTAAGATACCGCGCGCCTAGGCAGTTCCAC
>JBAVKY010000132.1:0-5708 GCA_049688555.1 Propionicimonas sp. | reverse complement strand
GTCCATGAGATCCTCGTAGACGGAGAGGAACTTCTCGGCCATGTGCACGATTCGGTCGACGTCGCCGGGTTCGCCAGGCTTGCCGAAGGCACGTTCCTGCACGCCTGCATCGAGAACCATGTCGAAGTCCCGCGCGATTGCGGAGATCGACCCAATTGCAGACTGCGCGTAGTCGATAAGCTCGTCGCGTCCCACGTGTCGCCCGTTGCGCCTCGCGTAGCCCATCGCAAAGTCCTGATACTTGGGCTCCAACTTGTCCATGTTCAGCTTGACCAGGCCTCCGTACAAGGCCCGGGAGTCCTAAGCGTGTCCCCAGAGGCCACTTTCAGTTGTTGCGGTTGATCGTCCGGTAGACGGTGGGGCGGGAGATGCTGAACAGTTCGGCGAGGTCGGTGATGGTGTAGTTGCCGGTGGTGTGCATTCGGCACAGTTCCCTCTGCTGTTTGGTGCTGAGCTTGGGTTGGCGGCCTTTGAGTTTGCCGTTGGCTTTGGCTACGGCCATGCCCTCGCGGGTGCGCATCCGCAGCAGGTCGGCCTCGAACTCGGCGAACACGGCCAGGATGTTGAAGAACACCTTCCCCATCGGATCGTTCGGGTCATACAGGGTGCCACCCAGGGACAGACGCACCCCGCGCGCGGCCAACTCGTCGCCGATCGCACGGGCGTCGGGTACGGAACGGGCCAGCCGGTCCAGCTTGGGCACGATCAGGGTGTCACCGGCACGCACGGCAGCCAACGCCTGCGCCAGGCCGGGGCGGTCCCGGTTCCTGCCGGTCATCCCCTGGTCGGTGTAGATGCGGTCCTCGGTGACCCCCATCGCCAGCAACTGCTGACGCTGCACGGTCAGGTCCTGGGCATCGGTGGAGCACCTGGCGTAGCCGATCAACGTCCCCATGACGGATGAGTGTAACGAATAGCCGGGGCTGAGTTGTCGAATCTCCGTTACACCCTTACTGAGACGGCACGAGAGCGGGACCATCTTCTCTGGAATGCTGTCTTGAACTGCGAACATGATCCCACGGGCAGGTGGCCGGCGGAAGTGGTGGCGATGGCGTTTCGGGGGTGTCCGGTTGAGGTTCGTCATGTGGGCCAGCTCTGAGAGTGGACGGACGGAGCCCGGCTCGTGTACATACACCACACCAATCGGCGCGAGGTTGCCCTAGCTTCTGCGCACACCCTTCGTGCACATCCGGTGCCCTGCTGTAAGGTGCTACACGCTGAGGAACGGGATCAACCAACACAAAGGGGGCACTGGTGCGACCAGCGACCATTGGGGGAGTGGGAGCGCTAGCCGCATTCGTCCTCCTATCGGCTACATGCAACTCCGCGTACGCAACCACATGGACCGCATGGCCGGGGGCGGACGGCGGGGAGGAAACCTATTGCTACGACGGCTCGATGAGTGCTGCGTACCAGAGCCAGGCGTACGACGCAATCGCCTACCTGGACAGCGCCACGGACGTAAACCGAAACGGCGGGTCATGCACGACCGCTACGGACGCCGTCTTTCTGCAGTACGCCGCCGCCGACGGTACTCGCGGAGTGACTTACTGCGATCATTACAAGACTCTCTCATCCGGGGCCGTCGTCTGCGACAAGTACCTGATCTGGTTGAACTCGGCATACTTGGGGACATCTGCGCAGCAGATCCAGAAGACCGCATGCCACGAACTCGGCCACTTCGCTTCCCAAGACCATCACAACGCCCCATGGGTGTCCTGCATGGTCTCCGGGGCAGTCGGGAGCGAGTCCTACTGGCTCACCTACTACCCGCACGAGATCGCCGAGATCAACACAAAGTTCTGAGAGAGAAGGGGGATCAACTATGAGTCAACGGCTGAAGCAACTTATCTGGACTTCCACGCTGCTGACAGGGTCTGCACTCGGGTTGGCTGCCTGTGCCGGTCACCCGACAGCCCAGAGCGCGCCCACAACTGGTCGTGTCGCCTACTTCGAGGCCGCACAACTGTCATCCGACCATGAACCCATCACCACGCTGGAAGACTTCGCACGGGTGAAACACCAGGAGGTGATCTCCGGAACCATCACTTCGTTCTCAGCGGGACCCACCTTGGCCCGTCCCCTGCCGGGTACCCTTGTGACTGCTCAAGTGACATCGTCGAACCGAAAACACCAGATCGCTGTGGTTGTCAGGGTGAACGGATCGAATGTTGATCCGACAACATTGATCCCGCCGCTCGACCCGGTCGTGCTAGTTGCGGGGCGCCCGGATGATCCCAGCCTGTTCGCAGAGACGCCAACACCCAAACTTTGGGCCGTGGGTCCGTTTGACGTTCTGGCAGATACAGGGAAGCCCCATCTGGTAGCCGTCGCACTTGACGAAGAGGTGACAGTTCTACCTACCGGTGGAACCGAGCCTGCAGCGGAGGCTATCGCCGCTGTCAACGGTCTCCCGGTTTCGTAGCTGAGCTTTAGTCGAATTTACCGAGGGGTGGGATGGCTCGGGAGCGCCCCTGCGCGCGGTCGCTGCTGCCGTGGGGGTACGTCCGCACCCGCGAGGGCGCGGACGGGAGGGGCCGGTACGTGTGCGGCCCAGGCGGATTCGGTAGCTATCATCACTGCCTGGAAGACCAGCCAACTCCACCTGCACGGCGGATCGGATTGGGACATCACCGTCGTCTTACTGGGCCGGTCGATGTGTCAGTGGCATCGGTGTCGTCTCATGCTGATCGCGCGGTGGGTGTCAGGTCGATGTGGTTATCAAGGTCGAGGTTGAACTGCCCATACAGGTGAACGTGGGACCAGAACAAGGCACTGAGCCCGCGGCGTTCCGCAGCCCCGATGCGCTCACGGATGTCGGGGTCGGTCAGGGCGGTCTGGATCAGGTGGGTATTGACCAGCACCAGGCTGGCTTGCAGCAGATGCAGTGCCAGCATCGAGGTCTCGGTGTGTTCCCGGTCCGGGCCGGTCAGGTCGCCCTCCTTGCCGAAGAAGATGACCTGGTTTCCGGAGTTCCAGTTCTCCACGACCTGCAGCCCGGCATGTATCTCCCGACGCAGGTCCGGGCTGGCCAGGTATCGGGCGGCGAAGATTGTTCGCACCGCCCGGCCGAGTTCCTCCAACGCCTGGTAGGTGGGGTGCTTGGGGCCGCCGCGGGTGAACCTGCGCAGCAGCGACTCGGACTCGGCGGTACCCAGCCGCAACGCGGTGGCGTACTTGATCATCTGGTCGTACTGCTGGGAGATCAGTTCCCAGCGGATCGGGCGGGTCATCACCGAGGCCAGGTGCGGGTAGACCAGGTTGGAGTCATCGGCCCGGTAGAGCCGGACCGCGCCGATGTTCTTCAACCGTGGCAGCAGCTGGAACCCCAGCAGCTCGGTGAACGCGAACCCCACGACCGAGGCCCCGTGAGTGTCCACGTAGTTCGCCGAGACCTCAGCATCGGTGCAGTGACGCAGCAGGCCCTCGATCATCGCGGCGACCTCCGATGAGGAACACGACTTCAGCTGGGAGTAGATGCAGGTGGAACGCCGCTCGACATGCCAATAGATCATCACCCCGGGACCGCCGTAACGGTTGTGCCACTGGGTCATGACGTTGGAGTCCCACGACCCGAACTTCCGGGAGTCCGACGCGCACACGCTGCCGTCACCCCACCAAGCCGGGTCCCGGGCGGCCAGGGTCGCGTTGACCACCCGGGTGATCGCCGCCCGCAGGTTCTCCCTGGTGATGTAGTGCCGGCGCACATGGCGCAACGCAGCCTCCGGTTGGGGCAGGTTCCCGGTGTCTGCCACAGCCTTGATCCCCACGTTCGTGCCCAGGGCGAACAAGCACAGCAGCAGCCTGCGGCGCAGCGTGTCCCGGTCCTGGGTCTCCCGGGACGCCACCGAGGTGAACTCAGTGGTGAGCCCGGAAAGGTGGTCGGCCTCCTTGAGCAGGTCCAGCAGGTCCAGGGTTCCCCAACGGCGGATCAGCTCATCCTTCAACACCGCCAACCCCACCGCCTCGGGCTGGGCTGCAAGCTTGGGGACTGTGATCCACGGCTGCCCCCGCCGGGTACCGATCGTCACCCCACCACTTGATCCGGTGGCGACCGCGACATCCAGCTGCGCCAACGCCGCCGACATCCGCCCCCGCAGATCGGTGATGAACTCCTCGGGGTCCAGCGGCCGGCGCAGCGCCTCGTAGTGCGTCTTGCGGTTGTCGGCGAAGTCCGAGGGCAGGTCCGCGTCCGGGTCACGCCACCGCTGGGCGCCGCGCACCCACACCTCCCGGCGGCGGATGGCGTCGCGTAGGGCGACCAGCACACACAACTCGTACGGGATCCGCTCGACCCGGTCCTGCTCATCAACGACCGCGTCACGCCACGCCTTGGGCACGACCCCGTCGACGGGGGCCACATCCTCGGTGGCGTAGAACCGGACCTTGCCGTTCACCCCCGCGTACCTGCCCAGCAGGTCCACCGCCTGCATCACCGGGGCGTAGGCGTCGTTGCCGCAGGCCAGCTGCAACGCTGACAGCAGCGGGGGCAACATCCGGCGGTAATGATTGGAGTACGAGGAACGCAGTACCGTGCGGACCCGGGCCTGGAACGCGTTGTGCGTGGCCCGGGACTCCGCGACCAGATCGTTGAGGGTGCCCTCCCCGACCACCGGGAACACAACTTCCCGAACAGTGTCATCCGGGTGGGCCACCACCGCCTCAGCCACCTTGAACAAGATGGCCTCCTTGCCCCGCACCCGCCGCAGGTCATCGGTCATCTCCCGTTCCACCCGCCGGTCGGCCCGGGTGTTCACCCGCAGCACCAACGCCAGCAACAGATCGACCAGCGAATCGGTGATCTCCCCACCCCGCGACCAACACAACGCAGCCAACAGGGTCACCCGCAGCGGGGCCGCCATCGCGGCGAAGTCCGACGGGAAGCAACGTGCCGCCCGCGCCCGCCACGCCGCCACGACCTTGTCCGACACCCCCGTGAACAGCCCATCGGGCAGGCCCAGACCCCGGACCGTCTCCAGCTTGGAGACCTCCCTCAGCAGCGACTCCAACCCCACCTGGCCCGGGTCAGCCTTCAACCCCGCCAACTGCTCCCGCCCCTGCGGGTCAGCGATCAGGGCCTCCAACGCGCCGACCACACTCGACCCCAGCCGGTCCATCGTCTGCTCGCACGCCCTGTCCTCGAACAGAGAACGTGCCGCGCCCAGAATCCGGTCGACCCGCCCCGGTGGCTCCACCCGAAGGGCCCGGCACCGACCCAGCAGGGCCTCCCGCAACGCCGCCTCGCTGGTCTGGACCGGGCACGCCTCAGCGGCCAGCCACTCGGCGAACACATCCTCATCAGCCCGGGTCGACTCCCGGAACCCAAACACCGCCCGGATCTCAGCCCGGTGACGCACCGCTGAGCGGCCCGCGAAGTCATACGAGCTGAACAACGACGGATCCACTCCGACCTGACGGGCCACATACGCCACAACCTGATCCGGGAAATCCCGAACCCCACCCGGGAACTGGGCCTCAGCCTCGAAACTCTTCAACAGCAAGCTGAATCCCAGCCGAGACGCCCCCGCC
Source organism: Propionicimonas sp. (assembly GCA_049688555.1). GTDB lineage: Bacteria > Actinomycetota > Actinomycetes > Propionibacteriales > Propionibacteriaceae > Propionicimonas. Next base: position 179 of record JBAVKY010000132.1, on the reverse strand, counting down.
TTGCCGCCGATCAGGGCCAGATCATCCGGAACCAGCGTCCAGACCTCAACCAGCTCCTCAGCAGACAACTCAACCTTCACACCGTCAAACTAGACCCCCCGCAAACGAACACCACCACCGGGCCAGATGGCCTCTGGGGACACGCTTAGGATTCCCGGGCCTTCTTGGGTGCTATTTGG
>JBAVKY010000131.1:0-2181 GCA_049688555.1 Propionicimonas sp. | reverse complement strand
GGTCGCCGGACCCGGCCGTTCAGGCGGACCGGACGGCAGTCGGCGCAGGGTGTCCGCTTGTGTTGCTCGCAACGCCGCGGTCACCTCGCCCAGCACAGAACTCAGCAAGACGAGTTGGCCTGGCAGGAGCGGTTCCCCGAGCCACAGGTCGAGGAACCCCCAACAGCCGTGGCCATCCCGGAAGACGGCCGAGACTCGACCGCACGCCGCAGTTCCTCGATCACGGCGATCCGCAAGGCTCGCGCGCCCAGACCCGAGCGGCAGTGCTGCAGGATCGCCCCGCGCACCCGCTCCGCTGACGCATGCCTAACCATGGTGCGAGCCTACGAGCTCGATTCATCTCCGGATCTCTGACCCCCTCCACGTTCTTGGTCGACGACGGGGCCGCGATGATCGTGGCATCCTCCACGCTGCCCCCGCGCATGATCCACCCGTTCGCCTCGAACAGCCGGTTCAACGCCGCGAACATCGCCTCACCCAACTGGTGCTTCTCCACAAGGTGACGGAAGTGGAGCAGAGTCGTCGCGTCCGGGACCTGCGTCACGGCGAAGTCCAATCCCATGAACTTGCGCATCGCACACGAGTCGTTGATGTGGTCCTCCACCGCCTCATCAGAGAGGTGGAACCACACCTGCAACAGATACATCCGCAGCATCGTCTCCATCGGCACCGGCCTCCGGCCCCGTGCCTTGTTGTAGTAGAACGGCTCGATCAACCCGACCCACTCGTCCTAGGGTTAGTACGGTCACCACCCTCGCCCGGCGGCCGGGGGGTGCCTAGGCTCTCGGGCGTCCGAAGCTGCCTGCCTCGTCCCCGGTGGCGGCGTCGACCTCCAGCACGAGCGTTCCAGGTTCGTTCGCGAAGAAGGACGCTGGTACTACCTCGAAGCCACGTGACTCCGCAGCACTGACGATTGACCAGCCTTCCCGATCAGGACGGCTAGGGTGGCAGCGTCCGTTCGACCGGTACTGCCACCGGGCACCGATCCGCCCTGGCGCCGGTCCGCACCCGAGAACGGGCGTCCGATGAGCAAGGACCCCGATGACTGACCCGACCACCCTCCACATGTGGACCGACGGCGCCTGCAAGGGCAACCCCGGCCCCGGCGGCTGGGGAGTGTTGATGACCTACGGCTCCCACACGAAGGAACTGTTCGGCGGCGAAGCGCTCACCACCAACAACCGGATGGAACTGCTGGCGGTGATCCGCGGCCTCGCCTCGCTGACCCGGCCCAGCGAGGTGCACCTGCACGTCGACTCCGCGTACGTCATGAACGGCATGACGAGATGGATCCTCGGCTGGAAGCGCAATGGCTGGCGCACGGCGGACAAGAAGCCGGTGAAGAACGCCGAGCTGTGGCAGGAACTGGAAACCCAGATCGCCCAGCACCAGGTCCGCTGGGAGTGGGTGAAGGGCCACGCCGGAGACCCGGGCAACGAGCGGGCTGACCAGCTGGCGAACCTTGGAGTGGACCAAGTCCGCGGCTGAAGCCAGGCGGCTCGTCCCAGGTGCGACCGCGTGGTCGATGAGGCTGACGAGTCGAGCGCCGCAGGTGACCCGACCGACATGAACGGCCCATGCGGCGGAACAAGGCGTTCTCGCAGTCCTTTGGGTTATCGCTCGCCGGCCAGGTGGGCGCCGCCCTCGTCCATGACGAGATCAATGCATCGGCCCCGACATCACAGGAGCCCGGCGAGACGCGCCGACGACGCGACGTCGAAGCCCTCGTCCGGATTCCGGATCAGACGCGCGGTGGCGAAGGTATGGGTCCGGACCCCCCGTCGCGGTGCAGCTTCGCGCGTTGCACCACCGGGACAGCCTGCGTCGCCGAGCGTGGCGATTGCGCGGCTCAGGCTCCGCTGTCCCCGACGTACCCAAGGTGGCAAGACCAATCGCCCAAGCAGATCCGGGTGACGCACTTCATACCATCATGTTTTCGGAACCGATAAGGAGCGTAACGTCGGAGTGGCCTGATCACCCAAGGGACCACCTCGCCAGGTGCCATGAGCGGGCGTGCGCGAAGCTCCACCCGCGAGGCTGTCCTCACGCAAGGTGCGGCTACTAGTTCTATTGACCTTAGATCGGGTCTTGGCCGAGGCTCGGTTTAGGTGGTCGGGGTGGTCGCTCTCGTTCGCGGCTGTCCACGCATTTGCGCGTGTGACTCTCAATTGGACTGCGCTG
>JBAVKY010000130.1:0-12456 GCA_049688555.1 Propionicimonas sp. | reverse complement strand
GCCCAGGAGGTCGCCCTTGTCGACGACCTGGCCGACCGACACGTCGATGCGGTCGACCGCGTAGGTCAACGAGGAAAACACCTTGAACGCGCGAGCGCTGGCCACCGTCCCGGTCGCGGCGATGCTGTCCTGAATCGTCGTGGGAGCCAGCAGCGTCGTGTCGAGGGCGGCGACGGTGGTGACCGGCGGCCGCAAGATGGTCACGGCGATCAGGGACGTCACCCCCAGCGCGACCGCAGCACCGCCGATGAGCCAACGCCGCTTTCGCCTGCGGCGCACCAGCGGAGACTCCTGCCGCGGCGCTTCGGCGCCCTGAACCGGTTCAGTCACGTCCGGGGGAGCCGCTTCGGTCTCGCTCATTGGTCGTGCTCGGTCAGGAAGCCATCCAGAATCTTCACGATCCGCTTCGCGTGACGAGCGATGTCGTTCTCGTGCGTGATCATGATGACCGTCCGACCGTCCCGATGGATCTCCCCGAACAGGTCCATCACCTGCTCTCCCGTCTTCTGATCGAGCGCCCCGGTCGGTTCGTCCGCCAGCAGGACCGATGGTTCGGTGACCAGCGCGCGCGCGATCGCGACCCGCTGCTGCTGGCCGCCGGACAGCTGGTTGGGCAGGTGGTGCGTCTTGTCCGACAGCCCGACCTGATCCAGAAGCTTCAGCGCGCGGCGACGGCGCTCGGCGGAGCTGGCGCTGGAGTAGATGAGGGGCAGTTCGACGTTCTCGAGGGCGCTGAGTCGGGGTAGTAGCTGGAAGCTCTGGAAGACGAATCCGACCTCGCTGTTGCGAATGTGCGCGAGTTCGGTTTCGCTCAGGTTCCCGACGTCGTTGCCGGCCAGGACGTAACTGCCGCTGGTGGGCACGTCCAGGCAACCGAGGATGTTCATCAGCGTGGACTTGCCTGAGCCGGAGGGCCCGAGAATCGACACGAACTCCCCTTCCCGAACGCGCAGATTGACGTGGTGGAGGACTTCTACCTCATCATCACCCATGACGTAGCTCTTGCACACGTCACGCATGGCGATGACCTCGGGCCGCGACGCTGCGGCGTCCGGCCGCACACGATCGGCAACCGCCACCGAATCGGCGCCGGCGCCACGGGATGCCACTGCTGTGGACTCGCTTCCAAGCGACTGCGGGTTCACGTACCCCAGCTTGGCACTCGCGGCCAAAGGGTGTGGGGGGCTGGCCGCGATCGTCGCCGACTCGGGGCCGCCGCAGGGCCACCGGATGCGACACACCCGGCGTGCGCACCAACAACTCGAACGCGTCCAAGCTGCCTGCTACTGGGGAAATCGGACCGGCCCGCAGTTCTCGAGGGGGCGGACTCGGCGGGTTCAGGTCCGTATTCGGAGAGTGGCGGGACGAGTACCTTGTTGATGTCTACTTCAGGAGGACTTGTGCCGACCGCAACCTGCCCTGTGTGCAACCAAGACGTGACCTACGATGACCGGGAAGCGTTTCGGAGCCACGTCAACGGACATTCGCGCTGCGGAAAGTGCGGGCGGCGTTTCACAAGTGACGTGGCACTGGGGAGTCATGCTCTCACCTGCCGTGGCGGCTCTCTGGACCCAGATGACCTTCCCCCGGGGATGTAGGAAGTACCGCACGCCGATCGAGCAGTGAAGCGGTCCGAGGAGCTGGCCGGTTCGGAGAACCCGGGCAGCGCCACCACGCAGACGCCCTGGTGAGCCTCGCCGCAACGTCGCTAGGCCAGGTCTGGTGAGAGGATCCAGGCCACGGCGTACCCGGGCGCGTCGTCCTTCGGCACGAGTTTCATCAGCGCGGCGTTCTGGAACCGAACCGCATGGGCGTTGTCGTCTCCAGCCACGAGCAGGGACGTGAGGCGATCCAGGAACGGCAGGTGGCCCACGACGGCGATCGAACCCTGAGGTGAGACTCGCGCCTGCGCCTGCAGCCAGTCCGCGATCGGTCGTACCGGGTCAGACGGATTGAGGCCAGCGCGGGTCTGGACGGTCGCGCCGACCGCGTCGGCGAGGACGCGAGCAGTCTGCTCGGCGCGCAGCTTGCCGCTGTGGACGCATCGGTCAGCCCGGACGCCGGCGGTCCGCGCCTGAGCGGCGACCCGTTCGACACTGGCACGACCCGCTGCGGTGAGCGGGCGCGACGGATCATCCTCCGCGGAAGTCGCCACACCATGCTGCATGAGATAGATATCCACACCCGATCCCTCCGTCGCCCCGACCCGCCCGGCTGCGCACGAGCGGCGTTGCCAACAACGGCCAGCGTAGAACCGTACCGGGACGCCGACAACGCGCTCGGGGGACCGAATTGGCGCCCCAGCACTGCATCTTGACGATTGCAGCAGCGCTGGGTTCCCGCCTCCGGCAGGGTTGGGTCTGACGAACAGAGAGGACCCCAGATGACTCAGCTGCCGCAAGAGGAATTGAAGCGGGATGTCGGCCGCGCCGCCATCGCGTACGTGACGCCCGGGACGATCGTCGGAGTCGGGACCGGCTCGACCGTGGCCTACTTCATCGAGGCGCTTGGCGAGATGCACGACCGCGTGGCCGGCGCTGTGTCCAGCTCGGAACGGTCGACCGCCGCACTCGAGGCGCTCGGTATCTCCGTGCTCGACGCCAACGAGGTTGAGCGCCTCGCCGTTTACGTCGACGGCGCAGACGAGATCGACCCGCGCGGCTTCATGATCAAGGGCGGCGGCGGCGCGCTCACGAGGGAAAAGATCCTCGCCTCGCTCGCCGGCCGGTTTGTGTGCATCGCGGACGTCTCCAAGCGCGTCGACGTTCTGGGTGCCTTCCCCCTGCCGGTCGAGGTGATCCCGATGGCGGAGGCGGCGGTGGCCCGCCGCTTCGCCGCAGGAATCCTGGGGACATCCGGCGAGGCGCGGCTGCGCCTGAATCCGGACGGGACCCGGTATGTCACCGACAACGGCCAGTACATCCTGGACGTTCACGGCCTGCGCATCACCGACCCGCTCGCGATGGAATCAGCCATCAACGACTGGCCAGGCGTGGTGACCGTCGGCATCTTCGCCCACCAGAAAGCATCCGTCTGCCTGCTCGCCACGCCGGACGGCGTCCAGACGCTGACCTTCGGCTGACACGACCCACCCCCTCATGGGCACTTCTACCCCAAGTCACAGCATGGACGGCCTCGGCCTGCGCGCGTAGCGTCGCAAACGATCGCAGACAGCAGGGGCCCGACGGTGGATGGAAAGGGAATCACCATGGAGCTGGGACGAAGGAACGCCATCGCGCAGCGGCCGCCGGTGCTCCCCGACTTCTCGCCGTACGCGAGCCCTACACTGCCGTTACCTCCGCCACGATCGGAGGACGAACTCGTAGCTCTGGTCGAGTTGGTGGCGTGCCTGCCAACCTCAGAACGCGGTTGGGTGCGTGAGGCGCTCGCGACGGTGTCGGACGATGCCGCGGCCATCGAACTGGCGACAACCATGGTGGCGCAGCGACCGATGCGCGAGGTCGGGTTCACGATGATGTTGCTGGCGATCGTCGGTGAGCTGCGTGACGACCGCTCGCTGGACGTGCTGCGCGACCTGATTTGGACCGACGACGAGGCTCTGTGGGGGGTCGCCTTCGACAAGGCCAGCGGTGATGGGTGCTTGTTCGAGTCCGCTGGAATGGTGCAGGCCCGTGCGGCGGAGATGTTCGCCTGGATCGCAGCGACGAGGTTCGACGACGAGTTACTGCGGGTCGTGGCCGAGCACCCGACCAAGACCACGCGGCTGGCCGCGGCGGACGCACTGCTGTACCACCACGGCGATCGGCCAGACGCTCTCGAACAGGTGCTTGCCGCGGCCCGGGTCGACGACCACGACTGGATCGGCGTGCCGCGCTACGTGCGCACGAACGACCCGGCGAGCTTCGATGAGTCACTGCGGCTCGACGAAGGTGATGTCGAACTGCCGCGCACCACCGACGCGAGGAGCAGCGATGTGTAGAGATGGGATGGGACTGGTTGAGCTCGCGCTGGACCGCATCGTTCCACCGAGCTATCTCTGGCCTGAGTTCTACAACTGGGCGATCGGCGCGTTCGATCTGACCGACGACAGCTGGGATCCGGCGGGCGGGTCGCCGCCGTACCTGGGCAGCCTTCCCTTCGGGAAGATGATGCACTCGATCTACCTGATCACCTACGCCCTGCGCGACGACTACATCCACCAGTGGCATGCGCGCGCGGACTACCTCGAGTGCGGGCGTGCCCGTGAGAACGGCTATCACGAGGACCAGGACTACCGGTTCATTCAGTTCGGCTCCGGCCCCGATTCCGAGGCGAGAACCCACGACGAGTCGGGCGGCGACATCGACATGCACTGCGCGGTGTTCAACCTGGAAGGGAAGTCGGACGATCCAGTGAACCGGGCGTCGGTGATGCTGCACGAGAGCTGGCACCACTGGCAGGACCATCACAACTTCGAAACCGATCACCTGCCCGGCTCAAAGGACTGGTATTACCGCCACGGCATGCTCGAGTTCGATTTCGGCCAGCTTGACCGGTACCGGATCGACAACTCGCCCGCGCAGCACCATCTGTTCCATTCTCCGTATCAGATCGCTGTCGAGTTCGACGCCGACATCGCGGAGTACTCGCGCGGGTTCATCCCGATCGCCGTCACCGACGCCGCCCGCTACTACGGCAATACCCGACTTGGCAATCGCTTCCAGAACAACCCGGGCTACCGGATCGGCGACCCCCGCCCGTTCTGACCCGGCGGGTTCGCCGAAGCGCCGGCTGGATCGCTGAATCGAGTCAGTCCTGGTCAGGGTACTTCCAGCATCAGGCAGTCGTCATCGCCCGAGGCGACGGACGCGATCCTGAATCGCCGTGACGTCTGGTGCCAGATGGAAGGTAGCTTCTCGATACCCTCTCCGACGCACGTGATCGTCAGCCTGGCTGAGGGGTACTCCGGCCGCCAACTGATCCTCGCAGTGGCCGGCGGTTCCAAGGCCGCGAGCGTTCCAGCGATCAATTCTCGCAGTCCCCCTCCCGGCTGAGCGACACCGCTGGTCTCCGAGCTGGCGACGTCGATCCGGAGGCCTCTTCGGCGTGCCGCTGTCAGGCATTCGAGAAGGTGACGGTCCAACAAACCGGGAGCCGTCATCTGGTCGCGCAGCGAGGCCTCCACGAGGAGGAGGTCCTGCCGGGATTCGGTCGTGAGGTCCTGGTCGCTGATCAAGAGGCCGAGTTCGCCGCCGACAGCAGTCGACAGTTCTTCGATGCGGCGTGAGGCCTCTCGGGCCCGAGCATCGGCCGAGGCGATCGCGAGTCGCAGTTCACCGCTCTCTCGCGCCGCCTGCCTGACGATCCCCCACGAACGGTCCAAGGATCGTTTCAGGAGTTGACCGGCGACAACACTGCCCAGCAGCACCGGCGCGGCTCCGAGCAGAACCCCCACGGCCGACAGCCCTGAGCTCAGGTAGGTGACGATGGAGCTCCCCGTCAGAGCGACCAGCGCGGAGCCGAGGCCCACCCAGGGTCGGGACCGAAACGCCATCACAGCGAAGGCCGGCGTCAGGGCACCCAGGTACCAGTGCCGCCAATCGGGCACGGCTGATGGGCCCTGTAGCGCGGCCAATCCAGTGGCGATGATGCCTGGTCCGGCCCACATCGCCCAGCGGGCCGCCTTGCCCTCACGTTCGAGGACGGTGGCAATCGACAAGCTGACAAGCGCCACGACTCCCAGCACGTTGAGCGGCACCGCTGGGCCCAAGGCCCAGTGCCGGGCCCCGAATGCGAGGTTCGCCAGGCACACGGCTGCCCCCAGAACCAAGAGCGGAGCGAAGGGGCGGTAGGACCATTGCGGCGACGTCGGCACTGGTTCCGCGAGTTGGCGCTCCCAGGACAATGCGACCTGGGTCCCTGCATCGGGGGCGCTGGTGACCACGGCGCCGCCGCCGATCGCCCTCATCCGTTCCTCGATGCTGAAGCGAATCCCGCTCCGGCCCGAGCGGGTGTCGGTAACGAAGCCGCGACCTCGATCCGCGATGACCACGCTGATGTGGTCTACGTCGATGGTGCCCGAGATCGCGACGGTCGACTGCCCAGAATGGCGTTCCGTGTTGACCAACGCCTCCTTCCCGGCCGAGATCACGCTCCGCAGCACGTCGTCATCAGCAGGATGCTCCACCAGGTCCATCACGAGGGTGAGGCCGTGGTGCTGCGCGCAAGACCGCCACTCATCTCGGGCGCTCCCGGGGTTCGACGCATGTCTTCCGTCCAGGGTCGCCTTGGCCTCAGCGGCGAGTTCGCGCGCTGCCGGAGGCACCGAGGACGCGCCCGATCGTCCAGCGATGAGGAGGGCGCCGAGGACCTTGTCATGCACCAAGCGATCCCAACGGCTGCGCTCGGCCGCTTCCCGCTGCGCCCGCACAGACTGCTCACGCAGATCCCATTCGTCCTCGACGGCCAGGGTCGCCTGACTCGCCGACTTCCTCGCGAGGTGCACCAGGGCGACGCCGATGGCGCCGCTCAAGAGCAGCAGTATGGCCTCGCTGATACTGGTGGGGGCTCCGGCTCGGGGGGCCCGAACGTAGGCCACCCACGCGCAGAAGGCCGGGACGAGGACGGCGGCGTAGGTGGTCCCGAACGCGACACCGGTGGCGCACATGCCAGCTCCGAGGACAGGGAACAGCGGGGGATAGGGGGGTGCCGCAGGCGTCAACAAGGCCGGGTGTAACGCCATCGCGAGGTAGCAGATCGTGACCAGGATCGCTATCGGCCAGCGCGTCATCGGCATCCGAAAAGAGCTCTTGGCGCACCACATCGACGTCACGGCCAGCGCTCCGAGCGCCACAGGCGCGGTCAAGCCCACGTAGCTGTCGGGCCATCTGATCAGAGCGGTCACGCTCACGGCGAGGTTGAGCGTGACCAGGCCGACAGCCACCCGGTTCATGCCTTGTTCGACGACAGCGTTATGCACGGGGCAACGGGCCGGTCGGTCCGGGCAGGTGGCCATCCTCAACCGCGCGAACGTAGAGGTCCGTCTTCGTGGGCGCTGCCCGACCGGCCAGTGCGTACTTCCTGCGGATCCGGGCCAAGTACTCCTTCGCAGTCTCCTCGGCGATTCCCACCCTTCTGGCAACCGACTTCATCGGCATGCCGGCCGCGTACAGCCGAAGGACCTGTGCCTCCCTTGTCGCCAGCTCCGGGACTTCGTCGCCCAGGCACGCCTCCATCGCGTTGGCCCACTCCGGATTCAGATAAGGCTCCTGCCGAACAGCCGAGTTGACCGCTGTGGCGAGCTCCGACCAGGTCGCGTGTTTCCCTACCACCCCGAGTGCGCCCGCGCGGAGACACCGGCCGAGCAGATAGGCCCTTGTCTCCTGGGTGTAGAGCAGGACGGGCCAGCCGCGGCTAAGCAGCGCTTGGACGTTACCTTCGGGATCCGTGCCGTCGTTGAGTTGCAGGTCCAGCAGCACCACGTCGAAGCGGGTCCCCACGGCCAATAACTCGGAGACCGTTTGTGCCTGGTACACGCCGGCGGGATCGAGCGTGAGCAGAGCTGACAAGCCCGGCTGAACGCCCGCCGAGACAGCTCTATGGTCATCCACGACGGCAATGAGAAGCGCCCGCTCATTCATCCCTTGATCTTCGCAGGCCTCCCACAGAACCGGACGGTCCGCCCAAGTCCGTGAGCGTCCCCAGAAGAGGGGACTGGGGGCGTCGAACCCCTGCCTCCAGACTGGTGTCGGACACCGCTGGCCACGTGCCGCGTCGCGGTCGTTCTCCGCCCTGAAAGGATCAGATCATGTCCCGCCCTTGGAAGTGCGGTCGCGCGCTGGTTGCCCTGTTGGTCACCATCCTGAGTCTGGCCGTGACAACCACCCCTGCCTCCGCGTCGTCCACGCCAACGCGGATCCGACAGTACGCGGAGGCATGTCAAGACGTCCTGTTCGTGGGCGCTCGTGGATCGGGCAACGGCTTCGATGAGTACTACGGGCTCGGTGAGAAGGTCCATGGGCTGATGCGTGCCTACGCGGCCCGGTTGGACGGTCGGCGCCTGGGCTACTTCGCTATCCCCTATCCCGCGCAGCCGGTCAAGGCGCTGGTCTACCCCTCAACCCGGAAGCAGTACTTCGAGGGGATCGACACCGGAGTGGAGCAGACACTCACGGCGCTCAAGGTCCGCCAATCCCGGTGTCCAAATGAGCGCTCTGTGCTCGTCGGCTACTCGCAGGGCGCCATGGTCATGCACCGGGTCATGTGGCAGTTGGCTGCTCGCGCCGACGGCTTCGCGAAGATCGACGGAATCATCGCCATCGCCGATGGCGATCGAGTTCCGGGCCAGGGGGGATGGCGCTATGGGACGTCCCCCACCACCTCCATCGACAAGGGCGTGAGCTTCCTGGTTTCCAACCTCGCTGGAATTGTCCACAAGCCTCAGTGGCGGGTGACGCCGGCCTCGGTTCGGAGCCGATTCCTCTCGATCTGTGACTCTGGGGATCTGGTGTGCGACTTCCCCCGAGCGAACGGCGGCGGGGTTGCCGGGCTCTTGTCCGGCTCCAAAACACACACCTCACACTACGGACCGTCTGCCTCGTCGGTGATCTCAGCAGCGGCGCGCGTAGCGGCGGTGACGAACTCTCATCCAGTGGTGCGTCCGGCGCCAGCGCCAGCGCCCACCGTCCAGCGGACCGGCAAAGTCTTGGCCTCCCCGTGCCTCAACTTCCGCTCTGGTCCCGGCGCCGCCAACCCGCTCATCGGATGCATCCCGCTGGCCACGATCATCCCCGTTCAATGCACTGCTCAAGGCAACGCGGTCACCGGCCCCTACGGAACGGAAACCATCTGGGACCGGACGATCTACGGAGGGAAGACGGGCTTTGTGTCGGACGCCTGGGTCTACACCGGTTCGAACAACGCAGTGGTGCCCTCCTGCTAGGTAGCCAAGCGCCCGGGTTGCTCGACGAGCGGGCGCACGTGGCACCGGACGGGAGGGCCCGGACGGTGAGCGGCCACCACCTGAGGGAGGGGCTCTTCATGCCTGCGGGGGGTAGCAGGCATGAAGAGCCCCTCCGCGTCGGCGTCGAACTCGCCGAAGACCCGAGCGTGCGCGTGTGCCCAGGACACGAGTCGCTGCATCGCCGGGTGTCCTGGGCAATTCTCGCACTGCCCCCGCCGCAGCGACCGGCGTAGCGTCGCTGGCGTCGATGGCCAGCTGGCCACCGGCTGGACAGTCGGGATGCCCACGAGGCGGCGACCTCGTCCATCCCCTCCCTGACAGGGGGACCTGCGGTGACAAGCATTTCTGCGCGCCCGGACATCTCCGGCCTCTCCGGGCAGCTCTTCTTCCCGGGTGACGCGGGCTACGACGAGGCCCGCGCCGTGTTCAACGGCATGATCGATCGACACCCGCGGCTGATCGCGCGCTGCGCCAGCGCCGACGACGTGGCGGCCGTGATCAACCACGCCCGGGACCAGGGCGTCCCCTTGTCGGTGTACGGCGGGGGCCACTCGGTCACCGGGGCAGCGGTGGTGGAGGACGGCATCGTCTGCGACCTGCGTGGGCTGAAGGGCATCCAGGTCGACCCGGACGCGCGGACGGTTCGGGCAGAGGGCGGCGTCACCTGGGGTGAATTCGACGCGGCGACGGCGCCGCACGACCTCGCGGTGACTGGTGGACGCGTCCCGGGCACCGGGATCGGCGGGCTGGCTCTGGGCAGCGGCAGCGGCTGGCTGGAACGGAAGTTCGGCTTCACCTGCGACAACCTGATCGCCGCGGAGGTCGTCACCGCCGATGGACGCCAGGTCGTCGCGTCCGATACCGAGAATCCCGAGCTCTTCTGGGGGATCCGTGGCGGCGGCGGCAACTTCGGGGTGGTCACCGCCTTCCACCTTCGGGTGCATCCGCTGGCGAACCCGATGCTGGCCGGCTTGCTGCTCTACCCGCCGGAGATGGCCGGCGGGGTCGTCCGCAACTATCGCGACTTCATGCGCACCGCCCCTGACGAGGTCGGCGGCGGCGTGGCCTTCATCACCGCGCCACCGGCCGATTTCGTCCCGGAGCCAGTGCGCGGGCATCCGGTGGTCGGCGTGATCATCACCTACGCCGGATCGCCCGAGGCTGGGGTGGACGTCCTGCGGCCGTTGCGCGAATTCGGGCCGCCGCCGGTGGACATGGTCGCGCCGATGCCCTACGTCGCGGTGCAGCGGCTGATCGAGGCCGGGAATCCCCACGGGATGCAGAACTACTGGAGCGCCGACTTCCTCACCGACCTACCCGACGAGGCAGTGGACGTCCTGGCTGACCACGGGACACACCCGGTTTCGCCCCTGAGTCAGATGCTGCTCATTCCTGGCGGCGGTGCGCTCTCCCGGGTGCCAGAGGACGCCACCGCGTTCGGGCTCCGTCAGTCGCCATGGAACACCCACTTCCTGTCCATGTGGCCCGACCCGGCAGACAGCGAGAAGAACATCGCCTACACCAAAGCGATCTCGGCCGCCTTGGCCCCTTGGAAGACGGGACGCACCTATCTCAACTTCATCGGGGACGAGGGGGTTGGCCGCGTGCGGTCGGCGTTCGGACCGGAGAAGTACGCGCGCCTCCAGGCCCTCAAGCGGGTCTGGGACCCGGACAACTTCTTCTCGCACAACCAGAACATCACCCCGGCCTGACGCACCGGAGGCGTGACCTGGCGTGGGACGTCGCTGGCCGGATCGGAGGGGGACCTCAGTCCTCGAACGGCGGTTCGTGGCCCCACAGCGACGAGCGGGCCTGGTTGGCTCGCGTGCTGGCGGCGCGATTCGCCGCTGTCGTCGGGCTGCTGGTCGAGGCGCTGTCGATGCTGCGATACACCACTCTGTTGCCGATGACCGTGCCGCAGTACCGTCCGGTGGGATCGAATGCCTTCCCATGGCGCACGTGGCCAAGGTAGTGCCCGGACCTGGAGTGCAGTTGGTCGCCGGTCAGCTGCAACGGCCGTCCATTCCTGGTGTAGAGATCATCCATGCCCCAATTGACTCACACCCTGGACCCGCTTCCTACCAGGGGCTTGCCCGCGACCCGCGAGGCGACCCGGCCTCAGCGGGTGAAGGTGCCCAGACCGTGGGTGTCCAGAAGCTCCAGGACGAGCGTCGAGCCGTGGAAGGTGGCCTGGCCGATGCTGCCGGGTGGAGCGTTCTCGTGGTATGGCTGGTAGGTGAAGACGTCGCCGTCCCAATGGGTCAGGGGCCAGTCGACGGCGCCGGGACCGACGGTCAGTTCCAGGTGATCGCCGACTACGGTGACTCTGGCGGCACCGAAGTACTGGTTGTCGTAGACGCCGGCGTAATCCTGGAGCGGTTTGGCCGGCGCTGGGTCGCCCGGGACGGGCTGGCCGGCGAGTTCGCCCACGGGCGCCATCAGCGGTGCCAGCATCGCGTTGGCAAGCTTCCACCAATCTTGGCGGGGCTCGCCGAACTGGGCGAGGTCGATGAACTGCGCGGCGACGGCCTCCGCGGCGCCGACGGGTGAGCCGTTGGTGAGCACGATGATGCCGAGCCCTTGGCCGGGCAGCATGGTGAAGGCGGTTCCGGTGCCGAGCGCGAAGGCGCCGGAGTGGCTGATGGACGGCAGGCCACCCGGTGTGGTGCCCACGTTGAACCCGTAACCGGTGAGGCCGGCGCGGGCGTCGGCGCTGTGGGCCGGCTTGCTGACGAACTGCGCGGTGATCGCCGGGACGAGGGCGTCGGAGGCGACGATCTGTTCGCCGCCGAAGCTGCCGCCCGCGAGCACGAGTTTCAGCCACGCCGCCATATCCCGGGCGCTCGAACTCACGCCCCCGGCGGGGGACTGCGCGTCGGGTTGGCGCTGCAGCGTCGTCACCTTCCACGTGCCGTCGATCGGAACGTGGCCGACGGCCCGGTTCTCCCGGGCTGTGAAGTCGTCGAAGCGGGAACTGGTGGAGACCATTCCAAGCGGCTGGTAGAGGTCGCGGTCCGACAACGACGCCCAGTCGAGTCCGGCGGCGTTGGCGACCGACTCGGCTGCTGCCGTCAGCCCGAAGTTGGTGTAGTTCTCGGCGGCGCGGAACGCCGTGAGCGGGGTGTTCCGCAAGCGGCGGAGCACCTCGGCGCGGTCGTAGCCGAGGTCTTCGAGCTCGTCCCCGGCGTGCTCGTAGAGGCCGGAGCGATGGGTGTACAGGTCGGCGATGGTGACGTGTTGGGTGACCCATGGGTCGGCAAGGGCGAAACCGGGAAGGTTCTTGACCACCGGGGTGTCCCAGGCGACGCTGCCCGTGCCGACCTCGCGCGCGACGACGGTGGCGCCAACGGATTTCGACACCGAGGCCAGCTGGAACACGGTGTCGGGGTCGACAGGTTCGCCGGTACTCAGGTTGCGGACGCCGTAACCTTCGGCGAAGACCGTCTCGTCCTGGTACACCACGGCGACCGACAATCCGGGGACGCCGCTGGCCTCCATCACCGTCTTGATGTAGGCGGGCAACGCGGCGATCGCAGCCGTGACGCGTTCCTTGG
>JBAVKY010000129.1:0-8689 GCA_049688555.1 Propionicimonas sp. | reverse complement strand
GCCATTGCCCACTGTCATGTCCTTGACGAAGGCGCCGGTTGAGCCGATCGTGAAGAAGGAGCCGCCGAGGCCGGCGAACAGCCCTGCGGTGAGCACCGCCGACCAACGGATCGCAAAGACATTGATGCCGACGGTGTCGGCAGCCTTCGGGTGCTCCCCCACCGCCCGTACTCGCAGCCCCCATTTCGTACGGAACAGCAGGTACCACACCACCGCTACGGAGACCGCGGCCAGGTAGGCCAGGATCGTCTGGCTGAAGAAGATCGGGCCGAAGAACGGGATGTCGGCGAGCAGCGGGATCCGGATCGGTTCCATGATCGGCGAACGGTTCAGGGTGGACGAGTTGGGCTGCACCAATTGGTCGAAGAGGAACCCGGTCAGGCCCGATGAAAGCAAGTTGAGCACGACACCCAGCACCACCTGGTCGACCAAGTACTTGATCGAGAACAGGGCCAGCAGCACGCTCATCAGCACACCGGTCAGCATCGCCGCGACCAGAGCGACCGGAATCGACCGGGTGATCGAGCCGACGACGGCCGCGCTGAACGCCGCGGCCAGAAACTGGCCCTCGATGGCCACGTTGACCACGCCCGAGCGCTCACACAGGATGCCCGCCAACGCGCCAAGAATCAGCGGCGTCGCCACCGACAGCGTGCCGGCAAGCTGATTGCTCACGGGGAAGGGCAGGTCGCGTCCCGCAGCCCCCCAGGTCAGGAACCCGATCAGGAACGCCAAGCCACCGACAGCGCCGGCCAGAGCCGGCATCTTGTTGCGGAGCCGACCGGACAGGAACCCTGCCCCGGCCAACAGGGTGAGCACCGCCGCTATGACGACGACCGGAAGGCCGGGGACGCTGATAGTCGGCAACTGCACCTCGTCGAAGACATTCGACAGCGCGAACAGGGCCTGCCCGCTGGTGGAGAACGCGAGGTACAACAACAACACGCCCACAGCCACGATGAGCGCACCGATGGAGAGGCGGCTGCGACGCTTCTCCACAGATTCGACATAGTGCAGGTTGGCCGAGAGCGGGGCCTCGGGGACCGCCGGCTGAAGCTTCGTGCTGCTCATTTCGACACTCCAGCCCCCATGCCGGCGGCGAGAGTCGGCGCCTTACGCGGCTTCAGGAACGGCAGCAGCGTACTCACCAGCGCTGGGGCGGCCACGAACAACACGATCAGCGCCTGCAACACGGTGGTCAGGGTGAACGGAGTCTTCGCCAGTGACTGCATGGCCAGCCCCCCAGCGTGCAGGGCGCCGAACAGCAAGCCTGCGAACACGGTTCCCAGCGGGCGCGAGCGGCCCAGCAGGGCGACCGTGATGGCATCGAAGCCGACCGTCCCCACGATGCCGATGGTCAGCGGGACCGGAACCGGATCGAAGCCGGACCCGGGTGCCAGTGTGCTCATCAGCCCCGCCAGCCCGGCCAGGCCGCCCGCCAAGGTCATCGTGGTGATGGTGGTGCGCGAGACACTCATCCCCGCAGTGGCTGCCGCGGACGGGTTGGCCCCCACGGCGCGGATCTCGAAACCGATCGTCGAACGCTCCAAGAGCCACCAGACGCCTGCGGCCGCGACCAGCGCCAGCAGGAACCCCAGATGGAGTCGGCCGAAGAACAGGCTCGGCAGCGCAGCGCTGGGAAACACCTCGGGAGAGATCGGATCGGTTCGCCCGGGCCGCTGGAAGGCCGCGGTGGTGAGCAGCCAGGCCATCATGCCAGCCGCGATGTAATTCAGCATGATCGTCACGATCACCTCGTGGGCACCCGCTTGGGCCTTCAGCCATCCGGCGATGCCCCCCCAGATCGCGCCACCCAGCATGCCGCCCAACACGGCCACGAACATGTGGATGCCGTAGGGCAACTGGAAGGTGAAACCGATCCAGGCCGCGATGGTCGCGCCCCAGATCGCCTGACCCTGGGCGCCGATGTTGAACAGCCCGGCGCGAAAAGCGAGCCCCACGCCGAGACCGGCACAGATCAGCGCCGCCGACTGGGCGGCGGTCTCCACGAGGGCTGCCGGACTGCCGACCGCCCCGATGAACAGCGCGCTGTAGGCGGTGGATACCTTGACCCAGGCAGCTCCCAGCGGAAGCGCGGGCGCTGTGAAAAGGTAGGCGAACTGCGACGCCACCGCAGGATCGGAGAAGACCATCAGGAACGCGCCCACCACCAACGCGAGAAACACCGCCGCGACGCTGGTGCCCAGCTCAAGCCACCGGGGATGCACACTGAGCTTCGGCCTCCCGGTGCGTGTCATCAGGGGTGCCCCGGTGACCGAGGGGACGGGTTCGCTCACGACGAGACCTCCTGCTCACGGGGGGCGGCCGCCTCCTCGTACGGGACACCGGCCATCATCAGGCCGAGCACGTCTCGAGGCGTCTCAGGACTGACGATGCCGACGATGCGACCGCGGTACATCACCAGGACGCGGTCGGCGAGTGCCTCCACCTCTTCCAGTTCGGTGGAGACCAGCAGCACTGCGGTGCCGGTGTCGCGCTCGGCGACGATCCGCTTGTGCAGGAACTCAATCGCGCCGACGTCCACGCCACGCGTCGGTTGGCTGGCCACGAGCAGGGAGAGCGGACGGGAGAGCTCCCTGGCCAGCACGACCTTCTGGGCGTTACCACCAGACAATGACGAACCGAGGTTGTTGACGTCGGGGGTGCGGATGTCGAACTCGACCCTGCGGGATTCGGCGAATTCGCCGATCGCCGCCAGATCAAGGGACACTCCTTTGGCGAAGGGCGCCCGATCGTACTGGTTCAGCACCAGGTTCTCCGCGATCGTGAACGAGCCGATGAAACCGTCGTGCTGCCGGTCCTCGGGAACGTAGCCCAACCCGGCCGCGATGGTCTGCCTGGGTTTCAGCGACTGGATTTCCACGCCATCGAGGGTCACGGTTCCGGAAGCGACGCCGATGACGCCGAGCAGCGCCTCTGCCAGTTCGCTCTGGCCGTTGCCCTGGACGCCGGCCACGCACAGGATCTCTCCCGCGTTCACGTCGAAGCTGACCTTGTCCACGACCACCGCACCCGCCGGATTACTGATGGTCAGGTCCTTGACCTGCAGGCGCGGCTCACCGGCCGCCGCAGGCTCCTTGTCCACCGTGAGGCTCACGGCTCGGCCTACCATCAACTCGGCGAGTTCGGCTTCACTGGTGCCCGGTTCGGCCTGCCCGACGATCTTGCCGCGCCGGATCACGGTGATCCGGTCGGCGATCGCCCGCACCTCCCGAAGCTTGTGGGTGATGAAGACGATGGCCTTGCCTTCATCGCGCAGCGAGGCCATCACGGCCATCAACTCGTCGATCTCCTGCGGGGTCAGGACGGCGGTGGGCTCGTCGAAGATGAGGTATTTGGCGTCATTGGCGAGCGCCTTGATGATCTCGACCCGTTGCTGGACGCCGACCGGCAGGTCTTCGATGACCGCGTCGGCATCGAGCGGGAGGTTGTAGCGGGCCGAAAGTTCCTTCAGCCGGCTGCGCGCAGCCTTCATGTCGAGGCTGCCTGCCGACCCCTGCTCACGTCCCAGCACGACGTTCTCAGCCACCGTGAAAACCTGGACCAGCATGAAGTGCTGGTGAACCATGCCAATACCGGCGGCCATGGCCTGTTTCGGATTGGCGAAGTGCTGGGGTTGTCCATCGATGACGATCTCGCCGCCGTCCGGGGCGTACAGACCGTACAGCACGTTCATCAGCGTCGACTTGCCGGCCCCGTTCTCACCGAGCAGGCAGTGGATCTCCCCTGGCCTGACCTCCAGGTCAACCGCGTCGTTGGCGACGAAACTCCCGAACCTCTTGGTGATCCCTCGCAGGCTCAGCCCACGAGGCGAGGCGTCCGACGACCGGTCCGCGGCGGTCTGTGGCACGACGGTGTCCTTCCTGTCTGGCCCCACAATGGCTGAACCGATCACGGGTGGCAAGTGGTTGGGGGGAGGCCTCACGGCCTCCCCCCAGCATCCTTGCGCTCAAGCAGTGCTACTTCGGCTGCGCCTTGGATTCGATCGTGATCGCACCGGAGATGATGTCGGCCTTGATCTTATCCAGTTCGCTGCGCGTCTCGGCGGTCACCTTGGCGTCCCAGTCGTGGAAGGGAGAGATCTTGACGCCACCGTTTTCGAGGGTGCCGATGTAGGGCTCGGAGGTGAAGGTCTTCGCCACACCGGCCTTGATGGTCTCGAAGACCGCGACGTCCATGCCCTTCTCCACCGAGGTCGGGATGATCGAGCAGTAGTCGGCGGCGCTCACGCAGCCGTCGGTGTCGACCCACATCGACCCGACCTTGCCACCGCTGGCCTTGGCGACCTGCAATGCGCCCTCACCGGAAGGACCGGCTACCGGGAGCAGGATGTCGGCACCCTGAGCGACCAGGTTGGTGGCTTGCTGCTTGCCACCGGCGACGTCCCCGAAGGGGTTGCTGCCCGGGATGAAGGAACCGTCCTGCTTCGCGGCATTCCAGCCCAGCACCTTGACGGCCTTGCTCTTCGCCTTGTTGAAGTAGGTGACACCTTGCGAGAAGCCGTCCATGAAGATCGTCACGGTCGGGTACGGCGCACCACCGAACGTGCCAACCTTGCCGGTGGCGCTGAGGGCGGCGGCCAGATAGCCGGACTGGAAAGCGGCCTGCGCGGTGTTGAACACCAGCGGCTTGAGGTTGTCGAGCTTGGTCTCGGGGCTGGCATCGACGATCGCGAAGTCCACCTCGGGGTTCGCCTTCGCCGCGGCCACGGTGGCGTCGCCAAGGGCGAAGCCGACGGTCACGATCAGGTCGCAGTCGGCCTTGACCATCGCCTGCACGTTGGCGGCGTAGTCCTTGGCGTCCGTGGACTGGATCTCGTTGGTCTTGATACCCAATTGCGCCTTGGCATCGGTCAGACCCTTGTAAGCGGTCTGGTTGAACGATTTGTCGTCAAAGCCGCCCGCGTCCGACACCATGCAGGCGGTGTAGTCGACAGCGGCCACCGACGATGCCCCCGGGGTCGCCGCGGCGGTCGTGGCGGGCGGTGGGGTCGCACAGCCCCCCAGGGCGAGCGCGATGGCCCCCAGCGCGCTGGGAATGATCAAAGACTTCTTCACGAAGTGCCTCCTTGTTGACACGCGTCTTTCTTGCCAGCCGATCCGGCTCAGCACGAGGCACTGTAGTCGTCCGCGCCGACGGAATTTGCCCATCACCGCTTTCGCAGATCGGCTGATATCGACTTGTGATAACCCGCCTCGTGGCCGCGGTTGAGCAGTGGCTAGTGGGACGAATGTGACGCCTGCGGCCACAGCACGTCCACGTCCGCCGCAAAAGCGGCCAGGATCGTGTCCGAGGCGTCCATGGCCGACAAGTCGCCGATCTCGACCTGGGCTTCGAGGGCCGCCCGGATCGAACGGACGCGGGGTGAGCGCCGCAGCGCGTCTTCGAGTTCCCCCTGCACCAAGGCCCACAGCCATTGCCGCTGTTGGTGAGCGCGTCGATCCTCCAGGCCGCCACTACTCTCCAGCCGGGCACGGTGATCGAGAATCGCCTGCCAGACGTCGTCCAAGCCCTTGCCGGTGAAGGAACTCGAGGTCAACACCTTGGGCCGCACCGCATTCGGGTCGGAGGTGATGAGCTTCATCGCGATGCTGAGTTCGCGGGCCGCCATCCGAGCCTCGCCCTCATGGTCGCCGTCAGCCTTGTTGACGGTGATGACGTCGGCGAGTTCCAGAATGCCGCGTTTGATGCCCTGCAACTGATCACCCGCGCGGGCCAGGGTGATCAGCAGGAACGTGTCGACCATCCCGGCGACGGCAACTTCGGACTGGCCCACGCCGACGGTTTCGACCAAGGTCACGCCGTAGCCGGCGGCCTCGAGCACGATCATGGATTCGCGAGTCGCACGGGCGACTCCCCCCAGGTGTCCCCCGCTCGGCGAAGGACGCACGAAAGCGTTTTCGTTCGCGGCCAGTTCGCCCATCCGCGTCCGATCGCCCAGAATCGAACCGCCGTGCTTGGACGAGGAGGGATCGACCGCCAGTACCGCCACCTTGTACCCGCGAGCGATCAAACGCGAACCCAGCGCGTCGATGAAGGTGGATTTGCCGGCGCCAGGGACGCCCGAAATCCCAACCCGCACCGCCTGCCCAGACTTGGGGCGCAGCAGGCGAAGCAGGTCACGAGCGAGCCGACGGTGGTCGGCGCGACTCGACTCGACCATGGTGATGGCTCGAGCGATGTGGGGCCGGGAGCCGGCGATCACGAGATCGGCCAACTCCTCGGCCCCCATGGCCTGCCTCACGCGGTGCCCTCGTTGAGCCGGGCCCGCAACTTGGTCAGCAACTCCACCGCGGCATCGGGAATCACGGTGCCGGGGGGGTAGATCGCGTCGGCGCCGGAGGCGCGCAGTTCGTCGAAGTCCTGCGACGGGATGACACCGCCGACCACGATCATCATGTCCTCACGGCCGAGCTTGTCGAGTTCGGCGCGCAACGCCGGCACCAGGGTCAGGTGACCCGCCGCCAGCGAGGACGCCCCGACGACGTGCACGTCGGCCTCGACGGCCTGGCGCGCCACCTCTTCGGGGGTCTGGAAGAGCGGACCGACGTCGACATCGAAGCCGAGATCGGCGAAGGCCGTGGAGATCACCTTCTGGCCACGGTCGTGCCCGTCCTGACCCATCTTGGCGACCAGGATGCGCGGCCGACGGCCTTCGGCAGCCTCGAATTCCTCGACGAGCTGACGGGCCTTGACGACGCCCTCGGTGCTTCCTGCTTCAGAGTTGTACACACCTGAAATGGTACGGATCTGAGCTGTGTAGCGCCCGAAGACCTTCTCCAAGGCGTCGGAGATTTCGCCGACCGAGGCCTTCGCCCGGGCCGCGTCGATGGTCAGCTTCAGCAGGTTGCGACCCGGATCGGTCGGATCCTGGTTGGCCGCGGCCCAGGTCAGCTGCTCCAGGGCAGCCTGGGTGGCCGCCTCGTCGCGCTCGGCACGCAGCTTGGTCAGCTTGGCGATCTGCTCCTCGCGGACCTTGCCGTTGTCGACCTTCAACACCTCGGGAGCCACATCGTTCTCGACGATGTACTTGTTGACGCCGATCAGCGGCTGACGGCCGGAGTCGATGCGGGCCTGAGTGCGGGCCGCTGCCTCTTCGATGCGCATCTTGGGGATGCCCGCCTCGATCGCCTTGGCCATGCCACCGGCCGCCTCGACTTCCTGAATCAGCTCCCAGCCCTTGCGAGCCAGGTCGTAGGTGAGGCGCTCGACGTACGCGCTGCCGGCCCACGGGTCGACGACCCGGCAGGTGCCCGACTCCTGCTGAATGAACAGCTGGGTGTTGCGGGCGATCCGGGCGGAGAAGTCCGTCGGCAGGGCGATGGCCTCGTCCAGGGCGTTGGTGTGCAGTGACTGGGTGTGGCCCTGGGTGGCGGCCATGGCCTCCAGGCAGGTCCGCGCCACGTTGTTGTACACGTCCTGGGCGGTCAGCGACCAGCCGGAGGTCTGGCTGTGCGTCCGAAGGCTCATCGACTTCGGGTTCTTCGGCTCGAACTGCCGCACCAGGCGCGCCCAGAGCAGGCGAGCTGCCCGCATCTTGGCGACCTCCATGAAGAAGTTCATGCCGATCGCCCAGAAGAAGCTCAGCCGAGGCGCGAACTGGTCGACCTTCAGGCCAACGGCCTCACCGGCACGGATGTACTCCACGCCGTCGGCCAGGGTGTAGGCCATCTCGATGTCGGCGGTCGCCCCTGCCTCCTGCATGTGGTAGCCGGAGATCGAGATCGAGTTGAACTTCGGCATGTGCGCGCTGGTGAAGGCGAAGATGTCGGAGATGATCCGCATGCTCGGCTCGGGCGGGTAGATGTAGGTGTTACGAACCATGAACTCCTTGAGGATGTCGTTCTGGATCGTCCCGGCCAGCTTCTCCGGGGGAACCCCCTGCTCCTCGGCCGCCACCACGTACAGGGCGAGGATGGGGAGCACCGCACCGTTCATTGTCATCGACACCGACATCTGGTCCAGCGGGATGCCATCGAAGAGTTGGCGCATGTCCAGGATCGAGTCGATCGCCACCCCGGCCATGCCCACGTCACCGGTCACCCGCGGGTGGTCGGAATCGTAGCCACGGTGGGTTGCCAGGTCGAAGGCCACCGACAGGCCCTTCTGTCCCGCGGCAAGGTTGCGGCGGTAGAACGCGTTCGACTCCTCGGCGGTGGAGAAGCCGGCATACTGCCGGATCGTCCACGGCTGGTTGACGTACATGGTGGCGTACGGACCCCGCAGGAAGGGCGGGATGCCGGGGTAGGTCTTGAGGAAGTCCAGCCCCTCGTAGGCCGACTCGTCATACAGCGGCGGCACCAGGATCTGCTCGGGGGTCAGCCAACCCTCACCGGACGGTACGGGACCGCTGGCGGCGACGGTGGGAGCACCGAGTTCGATGCCTGCGAAATCAGGGATGGCGGTCATTTGGCCACTCCAATCGTGTCCAGGGCGCCCTGTAGGAAGGCCACCACGTCCATGCCGTCGAACACTTCACCGTCGATGACGCTGGTGTCCTCGGCGCCGGTCTCGGCCTTCCGGCCGGCGATGAAGACGGCTTCGACCCCAGCCGCCTTCAGTGCGGTGGCCACGTCGATCGCCTGCGCGGCGTACACCTTCGCCGACGAACACAAGATGGCCATCTTGGCCCCGGAGGCCGCCGCTGCCGCGGCGATCTCGTCGGGAG
>JBAVKY010000128.1:0-4618 GCA_049688555.1 Propionicimonas sp. | reverse complement strand
GCGCTGCTGCGTTGGCGGCTTCGTCGCCCCCCGGTTCGCACGTGCGAGGGTGAGCCCACCGTGAGAAGCCGGCGGCCTAAGGCCCAGCAAGTTCGGGATGATGGTGTACAAAGGGGGGCGTGCCCAGGTTCCTGTCGTCGCGGCCAGACTCGCGCCTGATCCCGCTGCCCTGGGACGTGCCGTTGGCCGAGTGGCCCGCCGAGCACCTGGTGGCCCTGCCCCGTGGCATCTCACGCCACGTCGTCCGCTTCATCCAGGTGGGCGGCTCGGTGTACGCCGCGAAAGAGGTCATCGAACACCTCGCGATCCACGAGTACACCATGCTGAAGGACCTGCATCGGACCGACACCCCTGCCGTCGAGCCGCTGGCAGTCGTCACGGGCAGAACCGATGACCACGGCGAGCCCCTCGATCCGGTGTTGATTACCCGCCACCTCGAGTTCTCCCTGCCGTATCGCTCCCTGTTCGACCACGGCGTTCGCCCCGAAACCGTCTCGAGGTTGCTGGACGCGCTGGTCGTCCTGCTGGTTCGGCTGCACCTGATCGGCTTCCTGTGGGGTGACGTCTCGCTCTCCAACGTGTTGTTCCGCCGAGACGCGGGACAGTTTGCCGCCTACCTGGTGGATGCCGAGACCGCAGAAATGCACGAGTCCCTCACCAAGGGTCAGCGGGAACACGACCTCACGATCGCCACCACGAACCTGTACGGCGAGTTCAGCGACCTCGAAGCCGGACGGATGCTCGACCCCTCCCTGGATCCGCTGAATCTTGTCGAGTCGATCCTCAGCCGCTACCGCGACCTGTGGGCCGAACTGACCGATGCTGAGGAGTTCTCCGGCCAGGAGACGTACCGCATCGAGAACCGAGTCCGGCGGCTCAACGCCCTCGGCTTCGACGTGGCCGAACTGGACATCCACACCTCGGCCGACGGATCGACCATCCGGATCCAGCCAAAGGTCGTGGACGCCGGCCACCATTCCCGGCGGTTGCTGCGACTGACCGGCCTGGACACCGAGGAGCACCAGGCCCGGCGCCTGCTGAACGACCTGGACACTTTCCGGGCGCGGACCAACCAGGGGCATGTGGACGAAGCCGTCGTGGCACACCAGTGGCTGACCGAGTGCTTCCAGCCAGTGGTCACCGCCGTCCCTCACGACCTGCGCGGCAAGCGCGAAGCCGCCCAGATCTTCCACGAGGTTCTCGACTACCGCTGGTACGCCTCGCAACGGGAACACCGCGAGGTGCCGCTGCTGGAGGCCACGTGGGGGTACATCCAGGAGGTGCTGCAGGCTCTGCCGGATGAGGCGATGGAACCCACCACGCAGGCGCTGATGAGCAACGAGCATCGCCAGCTGGCGAACCCGTTCGACCCGTCCCAGGGATTCGCCGACGATTCCGGTCCGATGCCGGTCGATCCCTGGGAGACCGACGACGAGGACGACGTTCCGGATCCAGGCTTCCTCGACATCGAAGCGCTGCGCCGGCGCGGGCGTTGACCAGCGGACCCTTACACCCCGGATTCGGTGTGCTGCTCGGCCGGCTCACGCCAGTAGACTGCCCCGGGTGAGCTTCCACCTCTATGACAGCGCGGCGCGGCAGGTCCGCGCCTTCGTTCCCCTGGTTGCGGGTGCGGTGTCGATCTACCACTGTGGGCTCACCGTCCAGTCGGCCCCCCACGTGGGGCACATCCGCAAGGAGGTCGTTTTCGACGTCCTGCGCCGCTGGCTGGCCCACAGCGGGTACGAGGTGCGCGTGGTGGCCAACGTCACCGACATCGACGACAAGATCCTGGCCAAGTCGGCAGAGGCCGGAGTGCCGTGGTTCGCCCACGCGTACCGCTTCGAGCGGGAGTTGCACGATGCCTACAGCGCTCTGGGCTGCCTGCCGCCAACCTACGAACCCCGCGCGACCGGCCATATCACCGAGATGCTCGAACTCCTCGAGGCTCTCCTGCAGGCGGGCCATGCCTACGTCGCACCGGACGGCTCCGGCGACGTCTACTTCGATGTCCGCTCCTGGCCGGCCTACGGGGAGTTGTCGGGTCAGAAGGTGGACGAGATGGAGGCCGCGGCCGACGCCGACCCTCGGGGCAAGCGTGACTCCCGAGACTTCGCGCTCTGGAAAGGCCACAAACCCACCGAGCCCATCACGGCGTCGTGGCCCTCGCCGTGGGGACGCGGACGGCCCGGCTGGCATCTGGAGTGCTCGGCCATGGCCGGGAAGTATCTCGGCGACGAGTTCGACATCCACGGCGGAGGGATCGATCTCCGTTTCCCGCATCACGAGAACGAGCTCGCCCAGTCGCGGGCAGCGGGGCGTCCGTTCGCCCGGTATTGGATGCACAACGCCTGGGTGACGGCCGCCGGAGAGAAGATGAGCAAATCCCTCGGAAATGGGGCGCTGGTGTCGGAGGTCACGAAGACCTACCCTGCCCGCGCGGTGCGGCTCTACCTGCTCGCCCCCCACTACCGCTCGGCCTTGGAGTTCTCCGACAGTTCCCTGGCCGAAGCCACAGCCCAGTTGGCGCGCGTCGACTCGTTCCTGGAGCGCGCCGGGGAGCTGTCCCCACTCGGGGTGGACTCCTGGCCGGTGAGCGGAGCGATCCCCGCCGAGTTCTCCGCCGCCATGGACGACGACCTGGGAACCCCTGGGGCGATGGCCGCATTGTTCGGGGCGATCAGGGAAGGCAACGTCGCGATCGATGCCGGCGATGGCGAGTCCGTCGGCGCGGCCTACGTTGCGGTGCGATCGATGCTGGGCGTGCTCGGACTCGATCCTGGCGCCTCGGAGTGGGCGGCCAAGAGCTCCTGCGGAGACGACCTCAAACCAGTGGTGAACGGCTTGGTGGCGGCGTTGCTGGCGCAGCGCACCGATGCCCGAGCACGCAAGGACTACGCCGCCGCCGACGCGATCCGCGACCGGCTCTCCGAACTCGGCCTTAAGGTCGATGACACCCCCAACGGCCCTCGCTGGTCGTTGGTGAAGTGAGGACATAATGCCAGGCAACAGCCAGCGCAAGGGCGCCGTGCGAAAGAAGGGCAAGACGACCCCGGCAGGTTCCGGCGGCCGGGTCCGCCGGGGTCTTGAAGGCAAGGGTCCGACCCCCAAGGCCGAGGACCGCCCCTACCACAGCGCCTACCGCAACCGTCGACCCGACGAGCCTGGCAGGTCGCCCGACAAGCAGCGCGGTGCCCGCAAGCAGCCCCAGCGCGGCTCAGGGACGGCCACCGCCGGCGCGGACTGGGTGATCGGACGCAACGCGGTGCTTGAAGCACTGCAGGCCGGGCTACCGGTGCGACGAGCCTTCGTGGCCGAGGGCGCAGACCGTGACTCGCGGCTGCGCGACGTGCTCGCGTTCGCCGCCGACCACGGCATCCCGCTGCTCGCAGCCACCCGCGGGGAGCTCGATCGCCTCACCGGCGGTGGAGTGCACCAGGGAGTGGCAGTCCAGCTGCCGGAGTTCAGCTACGCCGACGCCGAGGACGTACTGGCCGACGCGATTCAGGCTGAGCCGGCGGGGCTGGTCGTCGCGCTGGATTCGATCACCGACCCCCGGAACCTCGGGGCCATCGTGCGCAGCGCGGCGGCGTTCGGGGCTCAGGGCGTGATCATTCCGGAGCGACGCTCGGCTCAGATGACCGCTGCGGCCTGGAAGACGTCGGCAGGGGCGGCAGCCCGCGTGCCGGTCGCCCGCGTGACCAACCTGAATCGCACGCTGAAGAGCTTCGCCAAAGCCGGCTTCACCGTGGTCGGGCTGGCCGGAGACGCTACCGAGGACGTCAGTGGCTTCCCGGGGATCGACGGGCCGGTGCTGCTGGTCGTGGGTTCCGAAGGTGAGGGCTTGAGCCGTCTGGTGCGGGAGAACTGCGACGTGCTCGCGTCGATCCCGATCGACTCCAGCGTGGAGTCGCTGAACGCCTCGGTGGCCGCGGCCATCGCGCTCTACGAGGTCAGCCGCTCCCGCGCCTGACCTCTTGGCGAGCAACCGCAAGCGGGTGGGAAACGACGAGGTCAGCCGGCGGTGCGCAGCAGCGCCTCCTCGGCGGCCGGGCCCCAGCGTCCGTCCACCATGGCGGCGGCAACTTCCGGGAGCTGCTCGGCCAAGTCGGCGAGTCGCACCATGCCGAGGTCGTGCAGCATCGGGTAGACCATGATCTTGCCTCCCGAGGTCCGGTTGTTCACCGCGGCGAGGGCGTCGGCGACCCCGGCCATGCCGGAGACCGCGTCCAGCGAGACGTTGGTGTCCAACGTCCCGGCCTCCACCTTGGCGAGCACGGAGACCATGTCCTGAATCCGCGAGCCTGACGTCCCCACGAGGTAGATGCCCTTGCTCACGATCGCATCCAGGTCGAGGCTGGCCATGGTTCCAATGGAGAAGCCGGCGAAAGCGTTGACGATCGCGCCGTCAGCGGCCAACTCCACCGCCTGGGTGACCAGAGCGGGCGCTGGCACCATGACCGCCACATAGCTGTAGCCCGGCTGTAGCGGCTCGCTGCGTGAATTGCGGAAGGTCGCCGGCACCCCGTGGGCCGCCGCCACCGGCGCCACGACGGCGGCCAGATGGGCGAGCCGGGCGTCGTCCACATCGACGGCGTCCATCGAGATGCCCGGGACGCCG
>JBAVKY010000127.1:0-2826 GCA_049688555.1 Propionicimonas sp. | reverse complement strand
CCACGCCGCCGGGGATCGAGTGGAGGTCGGGGTAGGTGCTGTCGCCCTCGACGGTCGGGGAGTTCGGGTTGACGGCGAAGACCTCGTAACCACGCTCGCGCAGCCGCGCGTAGACGATGTTGCTGCCGTGGCCCTGCGGCTTGGCGGAGACCCCGGTCACGGCGATGCGGCGAAGCTTGAGGAACTCCGCCGCGGCGTCCTTGGTAGCGGTCATGGTGGTTGGCCTCCTCGGTTCGGGGCTCGCCCTTGCTCAGTTCGGGGCGCGTTCGTGTCGCCACCGTACTGCGAAGCGGGTACGGACCCACACGAGGCTCGACCGTCCAGTCCCTTCACGGGGGGACGGCCGGTGGGATACCGCGTCGCGGCAACGCGGTCGCCGTGGCGATTTCGGGTCCCGGTTGGCGCTGGGATATCCTTGGCGAGCCCCGCGAGGGGCATCGGGCTGTAGCGCAGTTTGGTAGCGCACTTGACTGGGGGTCAAGGGGTCGTGGGTTCAAATCCCGCCAGCCCGACCAGTATCAGAGCACGATAGGGGTATTCAGCTGACCGGACTATCGCAGGTCGGTGGCTCGCCAGGGTCGTGCAGCTCGGGGGCGGTCGATGCTCGGTGGGTGCCCGCCGCCTGCGGGCGGAACGGGGGGCGGACGGCCTTGGACTGGGCGTCGACGACAAGGTCGCGATAGCGCACCGGGGCGTGATCGACGGCAAGCTCGAGGACCCGGTAGAAGATCATGCCGCGGCTGCTCGAACGGCGGCGGTTGAAGCGGAAGGTGAACTCGTCGAGGTAGCTCTGCAGGTGCGCGTCGTCGACCGAGCCCTGGTGGGTGCCCAGCAGCCACCGCTTGGCCAGGGACGCGACGCGGTGGACCCCGGGTAGCAGCTCGCCGGGGTCGTCCCCGCGGGCGCGGGCGGCCCGTTGGCTGCGCCGGTCGTGGGTGTAGCCGAGCCGCTCGATCCCCCGGTAGCCCTGCCAGGCGTCGGTGATCACGGTGGCGCCGGGCTCGACGTTGTCGGTGACGAACGGGTGCAACGAGGCGGCTGAGGCGTCGGTCAGGATCCGCATCCGGACCCGCCCATAGCCGCGTGGCTGGTGGAGCTCAGGCCCGTCATCGAGTTCCTCACCCCCGACGAGGTCGACGCCCTACTCGCCGCGCCCGATTCCACGAGCTGGACCGGGCGACGCGACCACGCCCTGCTGGCCCTGACCGTGCAGACCGGTCTTCGCATCAGCGAGATCTGCTCGCTGACCTACGACGACATCCACCTCGGCGCCGGCCCCCACATCGGCTGCACCGGCAAGGGACGACGCCAACGCATCACCCCGTTGACCCGAGCCACCGTGACCACCATGACGACCTACCTCACCGAACGAACCACCCGCCCAGGCGCCGCACTGTTCTGCGGCCCCCACGGGCAACCCCTGTCCCGCGACGCGCTCGAACACCGCCTCGCCAAACACCTCACCACCGCGGCGATCACCTGCCCCGGCCTCGCCGCCAAGCACGTCACGATGCACACCCTTCGGCACACCGCGGCGATGAACCTCCTCACCGCCGGCGTCGACGTCTCCGTCATCGCACTATGGCTCGGACACGCCGACACCCACAGCACCGACGCCTACCTCCTCTCTCGGGAATTGCATCAGACGGGCGACGGAGTTCGGTCTGTGGTGGCGCTGGCGGCCTGATCCTCGGTCCGTTTCCCTCGTGGGATCGCTGTTCGGCGTGGCGGATCGACCACTGAACGCCCGTTGGATGCATGATCAGCCCGTCGGGCGATGGTGGGAGTCGGGTTGCGGGCGGTTGAGCTGGCCGGTTCGGCGGGGTCGGTGCTGGTTGCCGGGGTGGTGTCGCTGCGGCCCGAGGACGCGATGGTCGAGGCGATGTTGCGGGGGTGGCGGGCCCAGCAGGCCGCGCGGGGGTTGCAGGCTGGTACTGCTGATGAGCGGGAGAAGTTGGTGCGCCGGTTCCTGTCGTTCACCAACGAGTTCCCGTGGCAGTGGGGCCCGGGGCAGGTGGATGAGTGGACGTTGTGGATGACCTCTGAGCAGCACTTGGCCGCGTCGACGATCCGGGGGTATCAGACCTCGCTGCGCCTGTTCAGCGAGTTCCTGACTGACGGCCGGTACGGCTGGGCGGTGGCGTGCGAGGAGGCGTTCGGGGCGTTCCCGGTGCCGATCTGCCATGAGTGGAACACGATCACCCACCTCAACGATTACGAGGGCTCTCCGGAGGCCCGCCCGTTCACCCGGGTGGAGTGCCAGCGGTTCTTCGACTTCGCCGATGAGCAGGTGGATCGGGCCGCGAGGTCTGGGCGCAAGGGGGCGCTGGCCGCCTACCGGGACGCGACGTTGTTCAAGGTGCTCTACGGGTGGGGGTTGCGCCGTACCGAGGCCGCGC
Organism: Propionicimonas sp.; assembly: GCA_049688555.1. Lineage (GTDB taxonomy): Bacteria > Actinomycetota > Actinomycetes > Propionibacteriales > Propionibacteriaceae > Propionicimonas. The sequence goes on along the minus strand of JBAVKY010000127.1, from coordinate 427 downwards.
GGCTGGACCTGACCGACTGGGGCCGCAACCCGGCCGCGCCGGAGTTCGCCGGGTTCGGGATGCTGCACGTGCGCCACGGGAAGGCGTCCCGTGGGCAGCCCCCGCGGCGGCGCAACGTGGCTTCGGTGATGGGGTGGGCGGTGGAGGCGGTGGCGGACTACGTGGCCAACATCCGGCCCAGGTTCGCGGTGGTGGATCATCCGGCGTTGTGGGTGACCGAGCGGGGCGGGCGGGTCAAGCCTGCGGAGATCAACGCCCGGTTCGCCGGCTACCGCGACCAGCTGGGCCTATCGCGGGAGTTGTCCCCGCACTCGTTGCGGCACTCGTACGTGACGCATCTGACCGAGGATGGTGCGGATCGGCGGTTCATCCAGGAGCAGGTCGGGCACCGCTGCGACACGTCGACCGCGATCTACACCCATGTCAG
>JBAVKY010000126.1:0-2238 GCA_049688555.1 Propionicimonas sp. | reverse complement strand
CGCCACGGGAACAAGGGCGTCATCTCCAAGATCCTCCCGATCGAGGACATGCCGTTCATGGAGGACGGCACCCCGGTCGACATCGTGCTGAACCCCCTGGGAGTGCCGTCCCGGATGAACGTCGGTCAAGTGCTGGAGACGCACCTAGGCTGGGTCGCCAAGACCGGCTGGGACATCGATGGCGTCGACGAGCCGTGGGCCGAACGCCTCCGCGACGTCGGTCTCGCCCAAGTCCCGGGGGAGTCACGCCTGGCCACGCCCGTCTTCGACGGTGCCAACGAGCAGGAGATCGCAGGTCTGCTGGAGCATGGCTACCCGCAACGTGATGGCGTCAACCTCGTCAACCCCGGTGGCAAGGCCAACCTTTTCGATGGTCGTTCGGGCGAGCCGTACCCGGAGCCAGTCGGTGTCGGTTACATCTACATGCTGAAGCTGCATCACCTCGTGGACGACAAGATCCACGCCCGGTCCACGGGCCCGTACTCGATGATCACCCAGCAGCCGCTGGGCGGTAAGGCTCAGTTCGGCGGTCAGCGGTTCGGTGAGATGGAGGTCTGGGCACTCGAGGCGTACGGCGCCGCCTGGGCACTGCAGGAGCTGCTCACGATCAAGTCCGACGACGTCCCTGGCCGGGTGAAGGTCTACGAGGCGATCGTGAAGGGCGAGAACATCCCCGAGCCCGGAATCCCGGAGTCCTTCAAGGTGCTCGTCAAGGAAATGAAGTCCCTGTGCTTGAACGTCGAGGTGCTCTCCTCAGACGGCACGGTGGTCGAACTGCGTGACTCGGAAGACGACTTCCGTTCCGCCGAAGAGTTCGGGATCGACTTGTCCCGGCGACCCGGTGCGGATTCCTTCCAGTCCATCGACGAAGTCTGAGCAGAAGACTCAGGGAAAGGGCACACAACGTGCTTGATGTGAACTCCTACGACGAGCTGCGCATTGGCCTGGCTACGGCAGAGCAGATCCGCGAGTGGTCGCACGGCGAGGTGAAGAAGCCGGAGACGATCAACTACCGGACGCTCAAGCCTGAGCGTGACGGCTTGTTCTGCGAGAAGATCTTCGGCCCCACCAGGGACTGGGAGTGCTACTGCGGCAAGTACAAGCGGGTGCGCTTCAAGGGCATCATTTGTGAGCGTTGTGGGGTCGAGGTGACCCGCTCCAACGTTCGTCGCGAGCGCATGGGCCATGTCGAGCTGGCTGCCCCGGTGACGCACATCTGGTATTTCAAGGGCGTCCCGAGCCGGCTTGGTTACCTGCTGGACATCGCCCCGAAGGACTTGGAAAAGGTCATCTACTTCGCTGCCTACATGATCACCGCGGTCGACGAGGAGGCTCGTCATCGCGACCTGGCCTCGCTGGAGGCCAAGGTCGAGGTCGAGCGCAAGCAGCTTGCCAAGCGGCGCGACAACGACGTGGAGGCGCGCCTGCAGAAGATCGAGGAGGACCTCGCCCAACTTGAGGGCGAGGGTGCCAAGGCCGACATCAAGAAGCGGGTCCGCGACAGTGGAGACCGTGAAGTCAAGCAGTTGCGCGATCGCGCGCAGCGTGAACTCGACCGCCTCGACGCGGTCTGGGCTCGATTCAAGGGCCTCAAGGTCCAAGACCTCGAGGGCGACGAGATCCTCTACCGCGAGATGAAGTCGCGGTTCGGCAAGTACTTCGCCGGCTACATGGGCGCCGAGGCGATCAAGAATCGCCTGGCCACCTTTGATCTGGCCGCCGAGTCAGATTCGCTGTGCAACATCATCCAGACCGGCAAGGGCCAGCGGAAGACGCGCGCCCTGAAGCGGCTCAGGGTCGTGGCGGCGTTCCTCAACACCACGAACAGCCCGTTGGGCATGGTGTTGGATGCCGTTCCGGTGATTCCGCCGGATCTTCGTCCCATGGTGCAGCTGGACGGTGGGCGGTTCGCCACGTCCGATCTCAACGATCTCTACCGCCGGGTCATCAACCGGAACAACCGGCTCAAGCGCCTGATCGACCTGGGCGCGCCCGAGATCATCGTCAACAACGAGAAGCGGATGCTGCAGGAGGCCGTCGACTCGCTGTTCGACAACGGCCGCCGTGGTCGTCCGGTGACCGGGCCGGGTAACCGTCCGCTGAAGTCCATCTCGGACATGCTCAAGGGCAAGCAGGGCCGGTTCCGCCAGAACCTTTTGGGTAAGCGCGTCGACTATTCCGGCCGTTCGGTCATCGTGGTCGGCCCGCAGCTGAAGCTGCACCAGTGCGGCCTGCCCA
>JBAVKY010000125.1:0-24078 GCA_049688555.1 Propionicimonas sp. | reverse complement strand
CTTCGAGGTCGATGCCGCCGTCATCGATGGGTTCCCACACCGAGGACGGGGCATCACCACCATGCACAACGCTGACCGCATCGGCAGTGTCTCCCGTCCGCGGCTCCCATGGCGCGCGACCCTTCCCAAGCGCCCACCAGGCCCGCAGCGCCACTTCCTCGTCGGCCAATTGGGCGGCGAGGCGGGTTGCGGCCGCCTGGCGTCGGCGCTGGTCCTCGGCGAAGCCACGCTGCATGATCGCCCGCAGCGCGGGAGCTTTGTGAATCTGGTAGTCGGCGCGCGACTTGGGGTACTCCTGGGCGAGCCTGCTCTTGAGTTCACCGTACTCGCGGGCGACGCCGGGATGCCGGCGCAGGTAGTCGCGAAACACGATCAGCCGGCGCCAGGCAGGCGTGCCCACGACCACGAGGTGGTAGTGGAACGAACGGCTGCCCTCCGGGCCGCTGGCCATGAACAACATCCCGGGTTGGTTGGCCCCCTTCACATAGCTGCGGCCACTCTTCGCGAGCAAGGCCAAGCCGCGCGACACGTCGTTGGTGGTGCGGAAGCCGATGACGATGTCGATGATCGGCTTGGCCACCAGACTGACCACCGAGGTGCTGCCGACATGCTCGATGAGGACGCGCACGTCGCCCTGCCCTAGCTGGTCAGAAGGGCGGAGCGGCTCAAGTGCCGCCTCCAGCGAGGCCTTCTCGGTGACGAACGCTGCCGGCCACTTCGGGTCGTAGCGACTCATGCGCACGGTGCCGATCCTGAGCCCGATCATTGGTCGCCTCCCCCTGGAGTCACGGGTGCGGGGACGCCTGGAGTGGTCACCACGACGGGGCCGACCAAGCCCCGGAGTTCGCCGGCGGTACCGATGGCGGCGACACTCTCGATCTCTGGGTCGGCCAGATCACCCGCCGCCAATCGTCGCGAACGACGCTCGTTCTCCAGCGTTCGACGTGTCACCTCCTCGGCCTCCTTGAGCACGTCGATCACCCGGTGCAGTCGCTTGAACATCTCGAGGCCAGGTGTCTGACCCACCTCAAGATCGAGCAGCAGGTTGTTGGTCTCCAGCAGGAACCGTCGAGTGTGCTCTTTCAGCAACAGGTAGACGTGGTAGTTCCGGCGCACCTCGTCTTGCACCACCGGCGTCAGGGAGTTCCATCCGCCGGACAGGTCCGGCGGAAAGAGGGTTGCTACCTCCGGGAGGAAGGATCCAAGGTCGCGCAGCAGCGCTGGGCTGAAGAACTCAGCTGCATCATTCGCCGACGGCAGGACGTGCAGGGCACGCAATGCCCTCAGTTCGGGGTCCTCCAGCTCGTCCGTGGCGAGCAGGCGTACGGAGAAGCGGTGACCGATGGGTGGCACCGCGTCGAAGCGCACGCGTAGGCCGTCGAAGTCCGTTCCCGTCGGCCCCAGCCACGCGGAGGCCGGCACCGCCATCCCGGTGCGGTCGTCTGTGGCCGTCCACCCATGGCCCGTTCGCTCCAGCGTGTATCTGGTGTCGCGATGGCGGGGAGCGAGGGCGAACGCCTGGACCACCACCGGGGACCCCTGCTGGAGTGGAGCCACGGTGACCACGAATCGCACGTACTGCGACCGCAAGAGCGTGAGCGCCTGGTTGAGATCGACGAGGCGAGGATCGCTCTTCAGGTAGTAGACCGCGTAGTTCCCGGTGTACCCCACGGGGCCGGCGGGGTTGAGCACCTCGCCGAGTGGGCGCAAGCTCTTGGGGCTGAGATCGGGCAAGAACTCTCCCTCCACCTCGAGCTCAGGGTGCAGCGGATCGGGGATGCCCGTCGGGTTGAACGTCCAGCGGGTGGGCACCACCATGCGCCCATGCCGGTTCAGTCGTTGGTCGGCATCCTCGGCCGACCAAATCGCGCGCATGTAGTGGAGGATGTTCTCGCGCAGGTGCCGCAGCAGTCGGGCGCTCCGCTGCTTGCGACGGGCTCTGTTGAGGGCGAGGCCACGCTGCCGTTCGAGGTGCTTCTCGTATTCGCCCTGCACTGCACTGAAGAGGTCCGGCAGGGCACCCCCGCCCTTGAAGTCCTTGTAGGTGCTGATGGCATCGCGGGCGTGGCTCGCGGAGCCGGCGATGATATCGCCGGTGTCGGCCAGGTCGATCTCTTCGGGCTCGCGAGCGATCTCGGCAACATCCTCGGCGAAACTCTGGTCGAGCAGTGCGCGGCCGATGATCCAGTCGTGACGGCGCACCCAGTCGTCGTCGATCTCATTCCAGGCCGGGATCCGCTCGGGCACGAACACCACCGACTGGACCTCGGCAAGGCGGGTCTGGATCTCGTACTGCCGCTGCAGTTTGGAGTAGACGTACGTGACGGCGACTTCGTCGTTCGGATTGACGATCTCACTCGCCTGCGTTGCCTCCTCGGTGATGTTGCGCTCGGTACTCACCATCACCTTCACGTCGCGCCGCATCCGGCTCGCGGTCTTCTGCATCGTTTCGTTCAGCCGTGACTTGCTGTCCTTGCTGGAAGACGCGGTCTCACCGGCGACCCCCGTGGAGAGGCGGGCGCTGCCGAATCCCCAGCTCGCCGACGCCTCCGCGTCAACGTGCCACTTCAGGCTGCGCGAAGCTTCCTCCACCACATCGCTCGATTCGCGGGTGACGCTCGACGCCTCGGTGCTGGTTTCGGTGGAGACGAATGTCTCCGCCGTTCGGGTCTCACGCTGGTTGATCACCACCTTCGTGCTGACGCGCTCGACTTGCTTCGGGCCGAGCGGGATGGTCCGCACGATCTCACCCGGCTGGGTGCCGAGCGGGCGCCACTCCTGCCGGAATACCAGACGGAGCCCGAAGTTCACCGACCCAATGGGGAACGGAGTGAACGAGTAGTTCTCGTCGATGCGATCGATGGTGGTGGTCAGTCGGGCGCCCGGGAACTGATTGAAGAACAGTGCCTTGACTTGCTGCACCACCTTCGTCCACCGCTGTGGATGGTCGAAGCTGGATTCCATCGAGTTCGGGTCGTACTGGGCTGTCTGCACGAGTTCGATCAGCCAGATTTCGAACGCGATGAGGACGTCGAGCCGGGTGCTGCCAGAGCTGCCGTCGTAGCCGGGCTGGAGACGCCGGCTGAACTCGTACAGGTCGGCGGCTGCGAAGCGAAGGAAGAGCTGGAAGATCGTGGCCTCGAACTGGGGAAAGTACGGGGCGGGGTTCGGCGGTGGTGACGGGACGTCGGCCCCGGCCATGGCGTTCGCGTAGGTCTCGACGACGGCCACGATGATGTCCCACGCCTGCTGCAGGAACTGGTCGAGGTCGGCACCGTCCGGACCTGAGGACGTCAGACCGAGCAAGTTCGGGTCACGGAGAAAGATGTACTGCGCGAAGTCGTGCACTGCCGTCTCCGCCACTCGGAACGGCGACAAGTGAAGGGCGGCGCCGGGGACCGCGGCTGCGCCGAGCAGGTCCTCCACTCGGTGCACCGCCGCACCCAGCGCCGCCTCGGTGCCCACTTGGGTTCCCAGAGCGCTCGCCTGCTCGGCCGCCACAGGGGCATCCGATTCCGGCGGATTGCCCGCAAGCGCGGGACGGTCTGCCACCGGGGGCGGTCGCAGACCCTCCACGTCCGTCAGCGCATGCACGGCGAGGTGGCGCAGCCGCAGCCGCTCGGCCGCCGACGCCGCACCTGTCTCCAGTTGACCCAGGAGGAACTGGATCTCCTCCCGTCGCCGCCGGGTGTCGTCCGCAGCACGCGCCACCGTGGCAAGCGTCGATGCGGAGCGGTCGAACTCGCGCAGGTTTGCGGCACTCGGCACGAGTGCTGGTACCAAGCGTGGATGTGGCTGCCCGTCGGCCGCGAACAAGATCGCCAGCCGTTGGGGAACCGCAGCGGGGATAGCCCTGCTCACGGGAGCGCGTGCGGCCAAGGCATGGATGGCGGTTCTGGCCGCGCGGAGTTCGGATACTCCGGATCCTGTGGCGGGACGCGCTGCGGCTGCCGCCATGACCCCCAGGACGTTGTCGGTTTCGGTCATTGGAGCACCTCTTCGGTTGCAGTTCCTCCGACGGTCCCGTGAGTAACCATCGACAGCGGACCTGCCTCACTGTCATTGATGCGCAGGCGAGCCTTCCCGTCAACCGCTGGTGGTTCTTGTTCGGCGTGTCTTTACCCAAGACGGCACCGGTGGCAGACGTCGAGAAGCTCGCCGGTGATGACCCTGCCGGCTACCAGACCGCGGAGGCCCAGGCTGGGTCGCACGCCGTTCGGCTCAACAGCCTTCGCGAGCCGCTACTAGGCGAAGGCCACGTTGACGGCAGGGTCGGAGCCATCGCCGAGGTTGATGTCAAGGAACACAATGTCTACCGGTCTGGCGTCGCGCAAGAGGAGCGCCTCGAACGCGTGCAGTGAGGTCACGGCGTCGCATTGGGGCAAAGGGGTGAGCACCTCAGAAAGCCCAACCGGGAGCCCTCGCCGGAAAGAGGGGTGTGGTCGTCGACGACGACAATCCGCAGTGGGCAATCGGTGTCCACGAGCCCCATCCTTTCGTGCAACTGTGACGAGCCGGGAAGTGGACAGGCTCTATCGGTGTCCAATCCCCGGCTCGCTAACCCCGCCCGCGTCGGAGGCGGCCTCCGATTGCCGGGCTAGCAGTTGGGTGCCACCGCCGCATTCGTCCCGGTGTAGACCCAGGCGTCCGAAACGTAGCCGGTTTGATTGTTCCAGGTGGTTCTGTCCCAAATGGTCGAAGTTCCGTAAGGGCCGGTCACCGCGTTTCCCTGGGCCACGCAGATGACGGGGATCATCGTATTGATGGGAATGCACCCGATGAGGCCGGTGGAACCCGAGGCCCCTGCCCGGAAGTTCAGACAGGGCGAGGCAAGGACCTTGCCCAGCTTGTACGACGGAGCTGGCGCCGGGGGTGTCGGTGTCGTACTTCCGCACGAGGGAGCTGCAGCCGCATTAGTACCGGTATAGACCCACGCGTCCGAGACATAGCCCGTCTTGCCGTTCCAGGTTGTCTTGTCCCAAATCGTCGACGCGCCGTATGGACCGGTTACCGACGGACCGGCTGCTGTGCACTGGATCGACACAACCACGCTCTGCGGGATGCAGCCGATGAGGGCGCTGGACCCCGATGCGCCTGCCCTCAAGTTCAGGCATGGTGACGCCAGGACCTTGCCGGTGGCCCCGCTCGTCGGAGTCACAGTGCTGGTGGGGGTGGCTCTTGTCTTGTTGGTCCAGAGATAGTGGGCGCCAACATGGGTGTAACTCCACGCGCCGGAACGTGCGGCTGCGTACTTGAAGTGGGTGCTCGATCCGCCGATCAGCCCTGCGAGAACGCCGTTGCGACCCAGGTGAGTCAAGGCAGCCTTCGCGGCGCATACGGGATCGTTGCTCGCGCAGGTGCTGATTGTGCGCGGGAGCACGTCCCCCGGGAGAGAGTGCCGACCAGCGGCGACCAAGGGACGGACGCCGCCGCCGTAAGGCCACGAGTTGAGGTCGGAGGAACCCGTCGCTCCGCGCCGAAAGGACGGGTCGCCGAACAGGGCGACCGAGAACCGGTTGCGGAACGCCGAGCTATAGACCGCCACCGTACGCGAAACAACCTCAGCGCCTTGGCTGTAGCCCGCGAGCAGAATCGGGGCGTCCGGGCAGCCGCGTGCCTTGGCTCGATTGACAGCCGAGGTGATCGCTTGGGCCAGGGCTGCCTGCCCGCGGACCTCGGACGCGTTCAGATTGTCCCAGTTCCAAGCGTTGTAGCTTGCGTATTTATAGAAGGGCACAGGCTGGTAGTCAACAACCGTCTCGAACGCGATGGTCCGCCCGTCAGCAGCAGCCTCCTTGCGCAGTTGGTCCCGGACCGCATATATCTCGGGAGCCTTGGATGGGCTCTGGCCCGAGCCGGGAACACCGATAAACGACGGATCGCACGCCGTTGTCGTCGCATTCGCCTCCGGCGCGGCCGGAGCCACCACCATTCCAACAGCCAAACACACCGTCATGACGGCGACACGCACATTCTCTCGGATTCCCACGAAGAGCTCCTGACTCTGACTCATAACCATGCAGACGCGCCTTTGGAGGAGCGCCTTGTAGATTGTTGCAGGCCTGCCCCGGGTCAGGCAGTCCCCATTCTGGGGGGTACCCCGACCCGGCAGGCCACCCCCACCTCCGGCGCCATTTGGTCGCGTTCCACGAGCATGGCAACGGGGTAGCGGCCCCAAGGCCCCGGCGCCTTCAGGCCGACCCACTCATACTCGGGTATTCACGGCTTGGCTGGCTCATCTGGTGGGGGTTGTGGGGGTGCTGTACTGGTACACGCTGGTGTAGCCGGCCTTGGCGCCGGCGACCCGGACCTGAATGGTCTTGCCCCGGTCACTGCTGGTCAGGGTGTACTTGGCCGCGGTGGCGCCGGTGATCGCCGACCGGGATCCGGTCGAGCTGATCCGGTACCACTGGTGGGCGAGGGTCACCGGTGCCGGCGCCCAACTGCCTGGTGTGGCGGTCAACGCCTGCCCGACGATCGTCGTACCGGTCACGATCGGCTTCGGGGTCGCGGTCAGGGTCGCCTTGACCACCTTCGCGGTCGCTGCCGACCACTTCGTGACCGAAACGTAGCCCGGTTTCGAGCCGATCACCCGTACCCGTACCGTGTAGCCCACATCAGCCGACTGCACTTTGTAGGTGGCCGCGGTCGAACCGGTGATCGCCGACGACGTGCCCGCCGTGTTCACCCGATACCACTGGTAAGCCAGGGTGATGGGTGCCGGTCCCCAGGTGCCGGGTATGGCAGTCAGCCTCTGGTCCACTTGGGCTGTTCCCGAGACTGCCGGGGTGGGAGCAGCGGTCAGGGTGGCCTTCACCACCGTTCCGGTTGCGGCCGACCACTTACTCGTTGTGGTGTAGCCGGTCGTCGATCCGGTCGCCTTCACCCGCATCTTGTACCCCACATCCGCGGGCTGCACCTGGTAGGTGGCAGCGGTTGCGCCGCCGATGGCCGAGGTCGTGCCCACCGAGTTCACCCGATACCACTGGAACGCCACAGTGACCGGAGCCGGCCCCCAGGTTCCCGGCGTGGCGGTCAGTGCCCGATCCACCCGGGCAGTCCCCGTCACCGTCGGGGTCGGGGTCTGTGTCAACGGCAGCGTCGGCACCACCGCCGTCGCCGACGAGGCCTTCGTGACCGTGGTGTACCCGCCCTTCGACCCCGTCACCCGAACCCGCAACCCGTAGCCGGCATCCGCCAACTGCACCTTGTACGAAGCCGCGGTCGCTCCGGCGATCACCGACTCCGTACCCGACGCAGAGACCCGGATCCACTGGAGAGCCAACGACACCGGCGCCGGGCCCCACGTGCCGGGCGACACCGACACCACTTGACCCACCACGGGCGCCGTATTCCCCAACACTGGGGTCGGCGCCGACGACAAGGTGCCGGCGTTCACCGTCAGTGTGCGTTTACCGAGGAGGAAGTTGTTGCCGGGCGTGCCAGCAGCGTTGATCGCGTACACGTAGACAGATTGCGTGCCTCGCTTCGACGTGGTCAGTGCCGTGGAGAAGCCATGGTTCTGCCCCGTTCCGGGATAGACCTGTCCCACATCGGTGCGAAGCGACGAGGCGAGGCCAATGTTGAACCCCTCGGCGGCGGCATCGCCGGCCGGACCTCCCACATAGACATGAATGGAGACCGCGGTCGTCCTCACGTTGGGATCGATGGCCCAACCCGTCACGTTCACAGTGCCCGCCCCGCTGTTCGCGGCGTCAAACGCTCCAAGCGGCGAGCAGTTCAGATGATCGCAGTTGTCGATAGCCCAGTCGTCGACGTCAAGGAAGGGCTGCGTCCCACCATAGGGAGTCCACGACTCCACGTAGTACGGTCGCCCGTCAGCGACCACCCGAAACACCCGCCCGCTCGGCAAACCCCGCACGAACCTGTCGGTGGGCACCGGACGCAGATGCTGGTACTGGCTGAACTCCCACGGATCGAGGGCTGTGGCCGGTTGTTCACCACCGATGTTGCTCCAACTCGACACGTACAGCGGCGCGCCACCGGCCACCCGATACACCCGACCATCGGCGGTGTTCGAAATGAAGGTGCCGTCCCGGGGGTACCTGTTGAGATGAGCCCAGACGCCACCCTCGCCGGCATGATCGATCGCGGCGTCGTACACCGCGATCGTCGGTTTTGAACCGCCGAATGAATTCCACGTACTCACATATTCCGGAGCACCGCCCGCCAGCCGAAGAACTCGCCCCGACGGCACCCCGTTGATAAACACTCCATCCCGTGGCTGAGCAGGCAACGAGTTCAGTTGGGCCCTCGACACGTCCTGATGACTCACGTAACCCAAACCGGCAAGAGACGCCTGATACACCGGAGCCCCCCCAACAATCCGATACACCTCACCGTTGTCCGTCACCCGCACAAACGAACCTTCGGCCGGCGGCCACAAAGCTAGGTCTTTGATATGGATGATGTTGCTGGGCCAGCTGGCGCTACCGCGGGTGACGACGCGGCGGGCGCTGGAACTCTTCACCACGACGCCGTTGTACGTTCCGCCGTAGCTGGTTTCGGAGATGGCGATCTCGTTTCCGTCAGCGCTTGCCCAGTCGATGTAGGCCACGTGCTGAGACTCCCACTGCGCGATCGCTCCCACGGCAGCGGTCTGGTTAACCGAAAAGCCCTTGGCTCGAGCGTTGTCGTCCCACTGGTTCGCGTTGCCCAAATTGCCAGGGTTCGCCGCGCCGTTCTGCGCTAGCCGAAACGCCGCGTAGTTAGTGCAGTTGTTCCCTGAGGGGTCGACGGGGTACCCCCAGGTGCTCTGGCCGACATAGCCGAACTGCGACACACACGCCTGGTTGTAGGCGCCGTAGCACGCCCACCCCACAGGCGCGGCATGCGCGGTAGGGGTACCAAGCAGCGCCAAGAGCAGGAATCCCAAAGTCCCGACCAGCGTGAGCCGCTGCGCAACCGACGTGTTCATTCTTGCTCCTGCTCTCTGCATCCCGCGAGGCTCAGATGGGGGCTGCGCGCTGATGGTTGTGGGCGGGAAGTACTCATGGACGCTGAGGAGCCGGACTCCCTCCATCGATTGCCGCACCAATCGCGCAGGGACATCAGGTCCGATGAGGCGACGAGTTCGCCGTCAAGACGTCGTGGCACGGTATCCCCCCGATCCGCGTACTACCTTACGTAGTAGACAGCTGCAGGATGCCGTAAGCAAAGCTTCGTGGCGGCCCGTCTCGGAGATTGATCCTCACGGAACAGGAGCGCGATCAAGTGTCCGTTGGCCATGAAGTGAAAACGTACCCACGATTGGGCATGGTGTGAGTCCCCGGTGGTGGCCACGCGGCCGAGTTGTGCGGCGTGCGACCAATAAGGCGGTGCGGCGGGTCATCGTCGCCCATGAGGCCGGGGGCTCGAACGCATTGATCGGGATCGATGGGCACTCACCGAGTGGGGGTTCGCCGCCTACAGCGGCATCCGGGCACACATCAGTGACGAACTGGTTCAGGCTGGCGGAGAGATTCCGCTCGACGCTCTCATCCAGCGAATCACAAGTGCATTCGACGTCAATGAGAGCAGCGTCCGTACCTACGCGAGCGCACCGCCGTTCGTGACCAGCTACGGAGTCGTGCAACGGCTTCGCGCCACGCGGGTGATGCGAAAAGCTCCGTCCGACACTCACTCCAGCAGAGGTGCTCGCCGGGTTCCGCGCCCGAGGTGACACGGACGTCGCGGACCTCCTCGCCGTCGCGCTCGAGAATGGCCCGCACCTCCTGATTCCTTGAGGCAATCAGGAGGGCGGGGCCGGTGATCGGCAAGCCCGACAACAGTGACCCCGCCCATCGACCACTCAGCGGTACGGGAAGTCCCCCCACTCGATGGCGCCGATCGCGACTTCGGCGCTCGCCCAGTGCAGGTCGTCGTAGGAGTGGAGCATCCGGTCCTTTGCCTGGTTCACCAGGGCCAGGAACTCGTCGAGCCGGCCTCCGTGGATGATCTTGATGAGCAGTTTGAGGGCGATGGCGTGTCTGGTGAGGTCCCAGTCCTCGATGACGGGGCGTGCCGCGCCGTCCGGGTAGAGGCCGAGTTCTATTCCCAGTGCGGGGTCCTGGTCGCACAGCAGCCGTGCCAGGTCGGCGAGCCCCGTGCGGTGCACCTGGGCCCAGATGCTCTGCTTCCGCAGCGGGTTGAACACGAGATCGTCCACCGTCCACTGGATCATCTGGTCCACTTCGGTGTCGCTCATCAAGTACGCCAGATCGGCCAGCCCGTGCGTGTCGTCGTAGAGCTCGTCGTCGATGTCGTCATCCATGGGTTGGTCCACTCCTCAGGTCACATGTCGGGTCAGCGGGCGCAGGGGCTGCGTTTCGGTACGCGGCCCCCGGCGGGTTGGGGGTCAGGCGGCGCCGCTCAGCGGGGTGTCCCCCAAGGTGCGGACGTCGGCAACGGATCGGCGGAGCTGACCCGACAGCGCGTCCGGACGACTCACGACGGTGACGGTCATTCCGTGACGCTGCAGGTAGCGGGCGACCAGCGTGAACATTCCGTCGCCGGAACAGATCACGACCCGGTCGAACCGGCCCACGACATCCTCGGTGAACGCCACCGCGGCCAGGGCGAGATCGGCGCCGTCGTGTCCGGGACGCCACACCAGCCGGGCTCCGGACCAGCCGAGACTGGCCTCGAGGAGCGCTGCGGCACAACTGGCGCCCACCACGACGTGCGCTATGGGCGACAGGCTGGCCAGCGCGGTCACCTCAGCGCGGACGGCCGCCGCCTGCGTGGCGGTGAACCTGGTGCCGCCGCACAGATTCTCCATGTCCACCAGCACCAGATCGCGGGGCCGGGCATTCGTCGTTGCCGTCATCGTGAGGATCCTTCTCGTTGTTCGTTGCTCGTGTGGTGATATGCGACACGCCGCCCGCTCAACAACGCGCGGCTGGTGGCCAACGCACTGCGAACAAACGGCGTGTGTGGGTGAAGCGAGGACGCCCGGACAGCTCAGCGCCCGTGGGTCTCACGACTTCTGCCTGAGTGGCGATCAGGTGAGCATCAGTGCTTCCTCTCTGTCCTCACCCCGACCGGGGGTGATCCTTCATAGCCTTCGGAATAATTCGCCATACAACTGCTCAGAAACAAAAACCGCCCGAAGCCAATGACAGCTTCTGACGGCAAAACAAGAAGCCATCACCCGCACCAGGGCGCGCAACAACCTCTCGAGGCAAGACATTAACCTCGATCTTTCATCTGGCCGGGTTGGGTCGTTGTGACGGCTTGAGGATCACCGTCTTGGTCTGATTGTGCCGGGTGGGTGTGACAGTTTCCCGGAGGTGGCTCCGGTGGGCGGGGATTCCAGGTCCCGGTGGATGTTTCGGCTTGTCGGGGCAGGTTTGAGGGCTGGCGTGTCAGGTGCTGTCCAGGGCGGTGAGGGCGGTCAAGGCGCCGACGAGGAGCGTCACCCACGGGTGGTGGCCGGCGTAGCGGAGCCGAACCCGTCGGCTACCGCGGACCAAGGCTGCCGGGATCGTGAACAGTCGGTAGCGGAGCCGTTTCGGTTCCCACCGGCGGGCGCCGTCAGCGTGGTGGAGGGCGAGGAGTTGCATCCACGCGGTCAGCTCGCAAGCGAGGGCGACGATGGCGCACCAGATCTGGTTCTGCGCGAACGAGTACAACGGCAGGTTCGTCAGCCCGGTGTCCTTCGCGAGCCGGATCCGGTCCTCGCAGCGGGCCCGCCGTCGGTGGCGTAGCTCGAGGTCGGCGAGTTGGCCGCGGGTGGTGTTGGTGGCGAACGCGGTGATGCGGTGGCCGTCGACGTCGGTGATGGTCAGCTGGGCGCCGGGATGCGGGCGTTCTTTGCGGATGATGACCCGCAGGCCGGCAGGCCAGCCTTTGAGGTCGAGTAGTCCGGTGAGTTCGGCGACCCAAGCCCCCTTGCGGGGTTTGCGGTCGGCGTCGTAGGCGGGGGCCCACACTCGGTCGGGGATCATCTCGATCAGGGTGCTGGCGTCGGTGGGGAGGGTGAACCCAACCGAGTACTGCACCCGCTGGCCGGTGAGCCAGTTGAGCAGGTCGTGGCTGTACCCGGCACCATCAACCCTGACCAGCACCCGTTTCCCGGGCCTGTGGGCGGGTAGCCCCGGCAGCTGTCGGAAGGCTTGCCGAAGGGCGGTGATGTGGTCGGAGGCCTTGTTGGAGCCGGCGTTGCCCGGTCGGAGCAGGATCGCCAACGGTTCCCCGGTGCCTTCTTGGCCGTGGTCGACGAACACGCACAGCGGGTGGAATCCGTAGCCCTTCTTGAACGTCGGCTTCGCGTTCTCCTTGTCCGAATGCGCTGTCACCAAAGTGGCGTCAACGTCGATGACCAACGGGTGCTCCACGCTGGCGCCGTGGTCGGGTGCCTGGTTGCCGGCCAACGCCCAGGCGCGAGTCCGGGCTTCGGCGCGGGCCGCATCGATGGCCCTCAACACGCGTGGGGCGTCGCCGGCGAACAGGCTGATCAGCCTCGAGATGGTCGGGTCGGAAGCCACCAGGCCGTACACGGCCGGCTCGGACCGCAGCAGGGCAGCATCCGCCAAGCAGTCCCCACCCAACGCGAGGGTGATCGCCAGGTCGGACAGGATCTTGCCCGGGTCGTGGGTCGCGAACGGTTTCCGCCACGGCGCCAACGCCTGCGACAAGCCGTGGGTGAGGCCGGTCACCACGGCCGTCCGAGTGAGCAGCAGGCCGCCGGCGTGGCCCACGACCCGGGCTCCTCCGGCGTCGTGGCGGGGTTGGGGATACTCGGCGGTACGATTCACGTTGAAAGTGCTTCCTTGCGCGTGGGTGTTTGCGACTTCGACAATCACATTCTCCCAAGCCGGAAGCACTTTCGCTGTTCAAACCCCCGAGTCAGACCCCACCCTCATGAAAGCGCGAGGTTAACGGACGGACGCGAGGAACGCAACCCGCAGTCGATGAATGGCCCCACCCACGTAGAGGACCCATGCCACCCAGCCGTCCGGTCAGATCGTCCCGGCAGCCGGGGGCGAACAGATCATGTCGCAGGCAGGTGAGACTCTTAAGTCCTGGCCGCACGCACCGCCGCGCCCGTCCGATCCCTCCGGCCACCGGCCGCTCAGAAAGGCCCCATGTTCCTGCTCGATGCGATGACCCCCGGCGCACCCCGGGAACTGATCCTCTCCGCCAGTGACCTCGTGGCCTCGGGCGAGTGCCAGTTCGGCCTGTTGCGCGCGTTGGACGAGAAGCTGGGACGGCTCCCGAAAGCGGACCACCCGATCGACCCGATGCTCCAACGGGCCGGCGAGCTGGGCAGCGTCCACGAGGCCAGAGTGCTGAACTCGCTGATCGAGCAGTACGGCGACTGGGATCCACAGACCCGCTCCGGGGTCTACCAACTCACCCACCAGCGGGCGCATAACCGGGAGGCGTACGCAGCCCAGCACCGCGAAACTCTCCAGGCCCTGGCGAGTGGTGCGGACGTCGTGTTCCAGGCGGCGTTCTTCGACGGCGGGTTCGTTGGCTACGCCGACTTCCTGGTCAAGCAGGACGATGGCCGTTACGCCGTGTGGGACACCAAACTGGCCCGGCACGCCAAGACGAGCGCGCTGCTGCAGTTGGCGGCCTACGGGGATCAGCTGATCGCCGCCGGGTTCAAACCGGCGCCGGAGGTCGTCCTGGTGCTGGGCGACCTGGCGCGCAGCACCCATGACCTCGCCAGCCTGCTCCCGGTCTTCCGCGAACGCCTGGCGCAGCTGCGGGAACTCACCGCCGGACACCGGGCGGCTCCCGGACCGGTGCGCTGGGGGCAGGCCGGGGTGGCCGCCTGCGGGCGGTGCGACTACTGCGCCGAACAGGTCAAGACCCACCGCGACCTGCTCCTGGTCGGCGGCATGCGCCTGTCACGACGCCACAAGCTGATGGAGGCCGGGATCACCACCATCGACGACCTGGCCGCGATGCCGGCCTGCGAGGCGACCGGCCCGCTGGCCCGCTGGCGTGACCAGGCCCGCATGCAACTCGGCCTCGAAACGGTGGACGGCTCACGGGCGGTCACCACGGACGGCATCCGGCGCACCGTGTCGTTCAAGGTGCTGCCCGACCACGACCTGGCGGGCATCCCCGCCCCGAGCCACGGCGACGTCTTCTTCGACTTCGAGGGCGACCCGCTGTGGCAGGACCCGGCCACCCGTTCGTGGGGACTGGAATACCTGTTCGGGGTGGTCGAAACCCCCACAGGCGGCGCCCATCCGCGGTTCCGGCCGTTCTGGGCGCACTCCCGCGCCGAGGAACGGCAGGCGTTCCTCGACTTCCTCTCCTACGTGGAAGCACGACGACAGACGTGGCCCGACCTGCACGTCTATCACTACGCGGCGTACGAGAAGACCGCGCTGCGCAACCTGTCGGTCAGGCACGGAGCCGGAGAAGACATCGTCGACGACTGGCTCAAGAACGGCATCCTGGTGGACCTGTACGCCGTCGTTCGTGCCTCGCTGCGGATCTCCGAGCCCTCCTACTCGATCAAGAAACTCGAGCCCCTCTACATGGGCGACGACCTCCGCTCCGGGGACGTCAAAGACGCCGGCGCCTCCGTCGTCGCCTACGCCGCCCTCTGCACCGCGCGGGAAGCCGACGAACACCGGCAGGCGGCCCAGATCCAGGCATCCATCGCCGACTACAACCGCTACGACTGCATCTCGACCCTACGACTACGGGACTGGCTGCTGACACTGCTCACGTCGGCCCCGCCAGGGCCTGCGAAACCGGCAGGTCCCAGCGCCGGTGTGGAGGTGCCGGCCCAGCCGCCGACCGAGGAAGAACTCAGGCTGCGGGAGTTCCTCGACAGCCTCCCCCCCGGGCACGAGTGGACCGCCGACGAACAGGCCATCGCCATGGTCGCCGCGGCCACCGGCTACCACCGGCGTGAGGACAAACAGTTCTGGTGGGGACACTTCGACCGGCTCGAGTCCCCCGTCGAGGACTGGGAAGACACCCGCAACGTGTTCATCGTCGAGTCCGGCGAGGTGCTCACCAAGTGGGCCCCACCCACACCACGATCCAACCACGCCCGAACCATCCGCCTACGCGGACGCCTCAGCGAAGGCTCCGACCTCAAGGAGGACTCGACCTGGTTCCGCCTGTACGCACCACCCGCCCCGCAAGGGACGGTGCCACCGACGTCGACCACCGGGCGCGGCGCCATCCCCGACACCCGGCTCCTGCACATTGTGGAAGACGACACCGCCACCGTCCTCGAGATCGAGGAACGGCGCCCCCGCACGGTGAAGGCCTACGACCAGCTCCCCCTGGCGCTGACACCCGATGCGCCCCTCCACACCGGCCCCCTTCGCAAGGCCCTCGCCGAACTCGCCGACGAGGTCAGCCGGACGCTTCCCGCACTGCCCAGGCACCCCGGCTTGGAGATCCTCCGCCGGACGACGCCCAAGCTCACCGGAGGGGACCGCCTCCCCGCGGTGGCGATCGGCGAGGACGGCTTGCCCGACTACGTCAGCGCGATCACCGAAGCGGTCGTGGCGCTCGACCACTCCTACCTCGCCGTGCAGGGACCACCCGGAACCGGCAAGACCTACGTCGGGGCACACGTGATCGCCCGCCTGATCGAACGAGGCTGGAAAGTCGGGGTCGTCGGGCAATCCCACGCCGTGGTCGAGAAACTCCTCACCGAATGCATCGACACCGCCGGGGTGGACCCGAAGCGGGTCGGCAAGAAGCCCAAACCCGAACGCGACGTCCCGTGGGCAATCACCGACGACAAGCACCTGCCCGACCTGCTCGACGG
Source organism: Propionicimonas sp. (assembly GCA_049688555.1). Classification (GTDB taxonomy): domain Bacteria; phylum Actinomycetota; class Actinomycetes; order Propionibacteriales; family Propionibacteriaceae; genus Propionicimonas. The sequence goes on along the minus strand of JBAVKY010000125.1, from coordinate 8,321 downwards.
CCCACGAGGCTGCCTGATCGGCGGCACCGCCTGGGCCATGACCGGCAGGAACGTCCCATCCCGCTCCCTGGACCTGCTGGTGATCGAGGAAGCCGGCCAGTACTCCCTGGCCAACACCCTCGCCGTCGCCCGCGCCTCGAAACGGCTGCTCCTGCTGGGCGATCCGCGACAACTCCCCCAAGTCACCCAAGGCAGCCACCCCCAGCCCGTAGACGAATCCGCGCTGGGCTGGCTCTCCCAAGGGCACGCCACCCTGCCCGACGAGCTGGGCTACTTCCTCGCCGACTCGTGGCGCATGCACCCCGACCTGTGCGCCGCGGTGTCCACACTCAGCTACAACGGCAAGCTGCACTCCGCACCAGCCGCCGGCCGACGATCCCTCGACGGCGCGCCCGCCGGCGTCGAAACCGTCCTCATCGAGCACACCGGGAACACGACCAGCTCAGACGAAGAGGCGGACGAAGTCGTCCGGCAGGCGCGACGACACCTCGGCCTGGCATGGACGCCCACCCTGGATGCCCAGCCCCGACCACTACGACAAGAAGACCTCCTGGTCGTCGCGCCGTACAACGCCCAGGTCAACCTCATCCGCGACAGGCTCGACGACGCCGGGCTCACCGACGTCAGGGTCGGGACCGTCGACAAGTTCCAAGGTCAAGAAGCCCCGGTCGTCCTGGTCAGCATGGCCTGCTCGGCGGCAGCCGAAGCACCCCGCGGCATGGAGTTCCTGCTCAACCGGAACCGGATCAACGTCGCGGTCTCCAGAGGACAATGGCGAGCCGTGATCATCCGGTCAGCGAACGTCACCGACCACCTGCCGTCCACCCCCGCAGCGCTCGAAGACCTGGGGGCCTTCATCGGCCTGTGCAGCTCCGGGTAACCCACCGATCAACCTTGTCGGTTGCGGTTCGCCCCCTCAAGCACGACCGGCGTCATGTTCGCCGTGAGCGCCGGTCGGACGAAGCCACAGGGTGGTCAGGGCCGGCAGCGTGACCCGGAAGGTCGCGGGGTGCGCGTCGTCGGGATCCGCGACCGCTGTCACGCGGAACCCCGCAGGTTCGTCGGAGTCGTGGTAGCGGCCCGAGTTCGTGTTCAACATGACGTCCCAGTCGCCTGCGAACGGTACGCCGATCTCGTGATCCCGGGTGGTTCCTCCGAAGTTCGTGACGCAGGCGAGCGCTGGGCCGTCGGCTCCGACGCGCAGGAACGCGAACACGCAGGGTGCGTCCGACTCGGTGGCGAGCCAGGCGAACGCGTCCGGGTCGTTGTCGGCCGTCCACAGGGTCTGCGTGTCGGTGTACAACCGGTTCAGGTCGCGCACCAGCGACTGCACCCCCGCATGGTCCCGCCGAGCGAGCAGCGCCCACTCCAGCTCGGTGAGCGCGTCCCACTCGTGGGGTTGGGCGAGCTCGTCACCCATGAACAACAGCTTCTTGCCCGGGTAGGCCCACATGAACGCCAGGTAGGCGCGCAGACCGGCGAACTTCTCGTCGCGACTGCCGGGCATTTTCGCCCACAGGGAGCCTTTACCGTGCACCACCTCGTCGTGGCTGAGGGGCAGGACGTACTTCTCCGACCATGCGTAGTCCAGCGTGTGGAGGATCTGGTCGCGGTGCCACTCCCGATCACGCGGTTCCCGGGCCAGGTAGTCGAGGGTGTCGTGCATCCAACCCATGTTCCATTTGAGGCTGAAACCCAGTCCCCAGTCGCCGGTTGAGCGAGTGATGCCGGGCCACGCGGTGGACTCCTCGGCGATCATCACGGCGCCCGGGATCCGGCGAGACGCGGTGGCGTTCATCTCCTGGAGGAACCAGACGGCTTCGAGGTTCTCGTTTCCGCCGAACCGGTTGGGGAACCAGCCGCCGTAGGGCCGGGCGTAGTCGAGGTAGATCATCGAGCTGACCGCGTCGACGCGCAGGCCGTCGGCGTGGAACTCCTGCAGCCAGTACAGGGCGTTGGCGTACAGGAAGTTGCGGACCTCAGGGCGGCCGAAGTTGAAGATGTAGGTCTGCCACTCCGGGTGCCAGCCGCGCCACGGTTCGGGGTCCTCATACAGCGGCGTGCCGTCGAAGTGGCACAGCGACCATTGATCGACTGCGAAGTGCGCCGGGACCCAGTCGAGGATCACCCCGATGCCCGCCTGGTGGAGCCGGTCGATCAGCCGACGCAGCCCGTCCGGGTCGCCGCGGCGCGAGTCGGGCGCGTAGTAGGACGTGACCTGGTAGCCCCACGAGCCCTCGAACGGATGCTGGGTGACCGGCATCAGTTCGACGTGGGTGAAGCCCAAGTCGGTGAGGTATCCGGGGAGCGTGTCGGCCAGGTCGTCCCAACCCAGGCCACGCCGCCACGAGCCGACGTGCAGCTCGTAGATCGACATCGCGGACGCCTCGGGTCGCCGCCCGGACCGCTCGGCCATCCAGTGGTCGTCGCCCCACGCGTGGCGGGAGTCGTCGACGACCGAGTGCGTTCCCGGTGCCGTGTCCGCCCGCACCGCGTACGGGTCGGCCTTGTCCCGCCACACCCCGTCAGCGCCGAAGACCTCGAACTGGTAGCGCATGCCCGGAACGACTCCCGGAACGAACAGTTCCCACACCCCGGAGGCACCCAACCGACGCATCGGCAGCGTTGGTGCCAGCCGCCAGCCCGAGGCCGGGGCCACGCGCACCCCCCGGGCGGACGGCGCCCACACCGAAAACGCGGTGCCCACGACGCCGTCGCACTCGCGGACGTGGGCGCCCAGCATTGTCCAGGCGAGCTCATGGCGGCCCTCGCTGATCAGGTGCAGATCGACGTCACCGAGCGTCGGTCCGAAGCGGTAGGGGTCTTCCCAGACCACGATCTCGTCCCGGTACTCGGCCACCAGGTGATAGCGCGGAACGTCCGGGCCGGGCAGGGTACCGGTCCACACGTCCAGGAACTCACGTTCCAGACGGGTCTCACCCCAGGGTCCCCGCACGACCAGGCCGGTGGCACGGCGGTCGAGGACGCGAAGCGTGACCCGGTCGCCCCACACGTGGGGCCCCAGAATCGAATGCGGGTCGTGGTGGTCTCCGCGGTACACCCGGGACAACTCGCGCACCTCGACGGGCATGAGGTCGGGTGGTGTCATCGTGCTCCTTGCGGCAGAAAGAAGCCGGCGGGGTGGTGCGCCCTACTCGCCCGCGGGCTCGAGGCTGGCCAGCGTGGGCAGCGACGTGTAGTCGAACGTGAAGTCCGATTCGCCGCGGTACTTGAGCCAGTAGTAGGTGCCGTGCACGGTCTCCACATAGAAGGCACCCGCATAGGAGTGGCGCTCCTCCGGCACAGTGGCGGCGCTCTGGCCCAAGTCGTCCCTGACCAACGTGGTGGACCGGCGGATCGGGAACAGCAGGTCCCACAGCCCGGTCCGATACTCCAGGCCCGCCGGCACCTCCAGGGTGAAGATGTCGCCGTTGTGGCTGCCCATGAACCCTACCCGCGCGACGTCCCCGTCCAGACGATCCCGGTCGATGCGCAGGGTGAACACCAGCATGCACTCCTGACCGCGCACCTCGCCGGTGGGGGCGTCGACGACGGTCCTGTCGTTGCTCCACACGCCGTGGAAGGTGACAGTCTGGTCGCCGCGCGGGAGGAGGTGGTGCGCGCCGGTCCTGAAGTGTTCCATCTTGCACCCCTTGAAGACGCTGGTCCCGGTCGGTGCGATGACCGCCGGCGGGCATGGTCGGATCCCGACGGTGTCAGGCTCGAGCGATCAGCAGTCTAGGGCAACAGGGGCCGCGGGGCGGGCGGCCTCGGCTAGCGGTCACCGCCGCGGTGCTGGAACTCGACTCAGGGGTCTGTCCAGCGGCCCTGCCACGCGTGGTTGTCCGGGGCTCGGGTCTACTCGCCGGGGAGGACCACACGTTGCTGGGGCACCGCCTCCAGGATGAGGCTCCTTCCGTACAGCTGACCCTTGAGCTCGGCTTGGAGCGCTGCGCTGTCAGGCATCTCCCCTTGGCCTGTGACCACGATTCGGATGGCATCATCGATCGTGGTGGCGGTGACGAAGCGATACTCGCTTCCTTCCAACCAGTCCTGCACGGTGGCGGTAGCTCGGGCCTGCACCACGCTGTCGACGAACACCCGGTAGCTGCTCGTCCCGAGCGGCACGATGATGGCCACGGTGAGGACCACGACGAGCGCGATCGCGGTTCGACGCGCCTTGTCGGAAAGGGTTCGGATGGCGGCTCGCGAGAACCCCATCAACGTGAAGGTGAAGGTGCCCATCAGGACGATCGCCAGCAGGTTCGTCACGAACAACAACACACTGCCCCAGGCGAGGTCGGGCCGGTCAGCGCCGAAGAGGATGCCCGCGTTGGTCAGCGGCGGCACCAGCGAGATCGCGATGGCCACGCCCGGCAGGGTGTCGGACACGTCCTTGCGACTGGTCGCGAAAGCCCCCGCGAGACCGGTCGCCAACGCCGCGAGCAGATCCACCAACCGAGGAGCGGTCCGGATCACGACCTGTTCGATCGTTGTCGGATCCAAGGCCCGGAACGGCAGCGACAGCAGGAAGCCCACGAAAACCGCCGTAGTGACACCTCCCGTCAGTACCGCGAGCGAGGCGCCAACCGCCCGACGATCGCCAATGCTGATCCCGAACGCGGTCCCCATGATCGGCACCATCAACGGGGCGACGATCATCGCGCCGATCACCGTGGCCACGGAGTTCGCCAGCAAACCGTAGGTGGCGATCGCCGAAGCCAGCACCAGCAGCGCCCAGAAGCGGATCAGCCGCTGGCGCATCTGTGGCCCGTCGAACATCAGAACATCGCGAACCCGCGCGACCTCAGCGCTGTCGGTCGGCCCGCCGTGCAAGACTTCCCCAAAGCCCATCGTGACCCCCTGTCGATCCGGTCCTCGCCCGTGGGGCCCAAGAATGCGCGTGGCCCCTGGCCCCAAGCGACTATAGGGCCCGCCCACCCGGTGGAGTTCAAGGCCGAGTATCCCGCCATCGAATGGGCGAAAGCTCGAACGCCCTGATAGGCCTGCTGGTGGTCAGTGCCCAGCAGCCAGGTGTGATGCCGCTTCTTGGTAGGTGGCGAGCCCGCTGGCGATGGCGATCACCAGGTCGCAGGCGTCATCATCGTCAGCGGCGAGGGTGATGTGGTTGAGGCCGTAATACGCCACGATCGCGAGCCAGCCCCGACTAGAATTCCCCGACAGACCGATCGAGTCTGCAAGCGTGGGCCGGCTGGCCGCGCAAGGGCGGCGAGGGGCGGGCAAGTCTTCTAGGCTCGTCGCCATGGCCATCACACGGGACGAACTGATCATGATTCTGGCCGAGGCGGATCCTGTCGGGCTCATCGCGGGCGGTGCTCCGCCGGACGAATACGCGGCGGAAGCCGAAGCGATCCTCGCACTTCAAGGCGTCCCGAAACTGACCGAGATCACCGGCGTCTTCGCCGTCAGCTTCAGCAACCCAGGGGCGTGCACCCGGGACACGGCGCGCTGGATCGCTGAGGAGATGGTGCGCCGAGCAGGCCGCTGAAGCGCGCTGCGCGGTGACGATGATGTGCAGACGGTCGGGAAACCGTCGGCGAGCCCTCCGATCAACCGGACCGATGCCGCTATCACCGCGGTTCGAGACCACGCGTCAACCTCGGGCCGCCCGCTCACGACCCGCGCACGCCGCGGGGAATCAGCTGGGCTCGGCCTCGGCCGGCCCGGGGTCGCGCGCCGCGCGGCGTCCGGACGGGTCGATCTCCACGACGCGCCAGCCGCCGGGGTCTGCCACGACCAGGAGGTCGCCTCCCATCCCCGCGAGTGCCCCGCCGAGGGCGTCCGCATCCCAGGGCGGGGTGGCCACGTCCAGGCGACCCCACACTTCGACGCGCGCACCGGTGGCGCGGGCGAGGGCGCGGGCGGCGTCCGGGTCGGCGGGGCCCACGAGGACGATGGAGCGCGGCCCGCGAGCTCGGGCGATGCCGCGCGCACGGTCCTGGCCGAAGATAGCGCCGTGGTAGGCCGACACCGCCGCCGTGGCCACGAGAACGCCCAGCGCGTAGCGCATCGAGCGGATCGTGACCCCGGAGACCTGTGCGTCCACCACGTCATTGAAGAGGATGACGGCGGCGGCGATCAGCGCCACGACGGCCGCGATGCCGGCGATGCCGAACAGGACCACGAGGTAGATCCGCCGGGTCAGGCTGGGCACCTCCGTGCCCGGGTCGGACGCCACGGCGCGGCGGATGCGCGACCACAGCAGCCACCAGACGGGGGCGCCGACGAGCAGGGCGGTGAGGCCGCCCAAGAGGGTGTTCCGCACCGTCATGCCGAAGTCGACGCCCGGCGTGACCGCCTCGACGAAGGCGACGAGGACCGTCCCCACGCCCGCAGCGGCCGCGATCAGCCCGATGCCGGCGACGAGGTACTCGTACACGCGACGCACCTCCGTGCGCTCCTCGCGGCGCTCCCCCAGCATGGTGCGGTGGTACCACCAGACGAGGCCCCCGCTGACGAGCGTGGCGAACTGGGTCGTGGCGCTGGCGAAGTGCGTCGCCGCGTCGGCGCCGGCCCGGTCGCCGACGAACCAGACGAGGAGGCTCCACAGCAGTTGGCTCGCCGCCGTCAGGATGGCCACCAGACCGCCACCCACGCCGGCCAGCAGCACGAACGCGAGCCACCAGGTGTCGCGCGGCAGGCGGGCTGCGCCCACAAGCCAGTACCCCGCCCACACCAGGGCGCCGGTGACGAGCAACGAGGCGCCCTCGAAGAGCCCGAGCGTCCCGGGCGCCGTGCCTGGTCGCAGCAGCACGTCCAGGGCAGCGCCGAGTGCCATGACGAGGCCTGCGGCGGCCATCGCCAGCCCGACGAGCGAGCCCAGCAGCAGGTGCGGAGCCCCGCGGGCGGTGTCCACGGCGCGACGGGCCAGCCACCAGTGCCCCGCCCACACCGCACCCCACGCCACGAGGACGCCCAGCCCATCGGGGTCGAAGCGGCCACCCAGCGCGTCCGCGAGCACGCCCTGCAACGCGGTCGCCGCCACGAACAGGCTCACGAGCGCCGTGATCGTCACGTAGGCGACGAACAGCCCCGAGTCGGTCTCGTCAGGCTCCGCCCGGTGCCGACGCCACGTCCACCAGGACAACCCCGCGGCGACCGGGCCGCCCACCAGCAGGAACGCGAGCGCCTGGGCCAGGTCGCCGCCAGGATCCTCGTACTCACCCGGCACCGCGCCGAACGCTCGTCCCAGCAGTTCGGCGAGGCCCAGGGCGACCACCACGTAGAGGGCGAACAGCAGCACGTACTGGAAGAACCGCCGGACGCTGTGGGCGTCCACACCGCCCGGGACCCGCCGCCGGGCCGCCACGACGACGATGACCACGATCCCGATCACGAAGGCCAGGCTGAGGATGCTCCCGAAGATCTGCATGGTGTCCCCCTCACTTCTCGCAGACGTACACCGGCCACGGCTCGCCGGTGATAAGCCAGCCACCGTCGTAGGCGACCAGTTGGTACGACTCGCGGTGCGAGCTTGAGTCGAAGGGGCCGCCGGAGCGGTACTCCGTGACGTCGATCTCGACGCTGGCCCTGTCTCCGAAGACGCGCGTGCCCACGACCGCGAAGCTGGCCCGCGTGCCCGACAACCCGCGCTGGGGCAACGGCACGCTACAGCCGAGCGTGGGGTCGAGGAGAGCCACCGCCGCCTCGTCGTCGCCGTCGAGCACGGCGGTCACGAACAACTGCACCGTGCCCTGGGGGGTGGCGGGGTCGGCCGGTGGTGGCGTCCGGGTGGCCGCCACCACCGCCGCCACGACCACCAAGACGGCGACCACGCCGACGACCACGGCAAGGACAAGGTTCGGGCGCGCCTTCATGATCGTAGTGTCCGCCCCGAAGACGAGCCGCGCTGGCCCGGCGCCGAAATCGCCTCGCGTCTCCGCGATGCCGGACGTCGCGGCTCCGCTCAGGCAGGGTCCGGGACTCATCGAGTCGCGCAGCACCCCAGGCCGCGCCCTGATGCGTCACCACAACGCGGTGATCGGCTGCCTGCGCGGCAGCAAGTTCCCGGTCCCACTCGCGTCACCTGCATTCTCGGTGATCGACGCCTACGTGTACGGGTTCGTCCTCACCGAACAGAACCTGCCCTTCGACTCCTCCGCGGATGACGGCGCCGAAGACTTCGCAGCACGCGTCGCGCTTCTCATCAAGGAGTATCCCCACCTCGCCGAACTCGTAGCGGAAGTCGCCACCGGATACACGTTCGCGGATGAGTTCCCCTATGGACTCGACGTCATCCTCGACGAACTGCAGCGGCGACTCGACGCCTGCGCACCGTAGCGCCTCGGCGACGCACCTCG
>JBAVKY010000124.1:0-2862 GCA_049688555.1 Propionicimonas sp. | reverse complement strand
TGGGCAGGCCGTCGTAGCCGGTCTCCTCCGCCAGCTCGACGATCGTCGCGGGCCGCAGGCCACCATCGAGGTGGTCGTGCAGCAGGACCTTGGGGGCGCGCCGGCAGGTCTGGAGGTCCACGGTCATTGGTAGTCAGGGGCGCGGTGACCGCTTTGCGGTTCCGTTTCCCCATCCCCCTTTCAATCCGTGCGTGCGGTTTTCCCGCACACGGCTTAGAGACGGTCTTCTTGACATGGTTACGCGGCCTTCGGGTAGCGGATGGTGCCCATCAACTGGAGCAGACCCTGTTCATGGAACCACGTGGGCGTCCACTTGCCGGCCTGCCCGGCACGCAGGTTACGGCCACGCTTCTTGATCAGAAGCCTATTCAGCCGCCACGCCACATGCCGGTCCATCATGACGAACCTGTCAGCGGAGTTGCCGGTGCGGAAGTAGTTGCCCCAGCCCCGAAGGAACCGGTTGAGGGCGCCGATGACGTCCTGCAACTCCATCCCCACCCGAGAACGATCGGTGAGTTCCCTGACTCGGACCCGGGCCCGTTTCATCGACCGCGCCGAGGGCCAGCGATGCAGGTAGTAGCGCACGATCTGCTTCTCCTGCCACAACCGGCCCGACATCCGCGCCCGCAGATGGAACCCGAGGAAGTCAAAACCCTCCTTGCCTCCCCGAAGGTCGACCACACGGGTCTTCTCCGGATGCAGCACCAGACCCATTCCACCCAGCAGGACAACCGCCCGCCGCTGGGCATCCTCGGCCTGTGCAACAGACCGGCACAACACCACGAAGTCATCCGCGTAGCGGACCAACTGCCCAGTGCCGTGCTCGGCCCAAGCCCGATCGAACGCGTGCAGGTAGATGTTGGCCAGCAGCGGGGAGATCACCCCACCCTGCGGCGTCCCCGTGACCGTCTCGGAGACCACCCCATCGGCCAGCACCCCAGCACGCAACCACAACCGGATCAACTTGAGCACCCGCTGATCACTGACCCGTCGCCCCACCTCGACCATCAACACGTCATGATCGATGCAGCCGAAGAAATCCGTGATATCGGCCTCGAAGACAGCGACCTGCCCCTTGGGGAAACCGACCCGGATCACCTCCAACGCGTCAGTAGCGCTGCGCTTGGGACGGAACCCGTAACTGCAGGGCAGGAAATCAGCCTCGAAGATCGGCTCCAAGACCAACTTCGCCGCCTGCTGGGCCACCCGGTCACGCACCGTCGGTATCCCCAACGGCCGCCTACGCCCATCCGGCCTCGGTATCTCCACCCGGCGCACCGGCGCCGGGCGGTAGGAACCCGCCAACAGGTCACGGGCCAACTCGTCAAGCATCCGCCCAACCCCGTAACCCTCCACCATCGCCAGAGTCACACGATCAACCCCAGCCGACCCACGATTGGATCGCACCCGCTCCCACGCCTCCCACAGGACGTCACCCCTGCAGATCCGGTCGAACAGGGCGTGGAAACGCCTACCTGAAGACTGCTTGGCCGCAGCCCATAGCTTGCGCTGCAGTTCTCGAACAGCACCAACCGGCTCCAACCGGTTCAGCGCGACAGGCACATACCTGCCAAGGTTGTTGGACCGGGCGGTCCCGGCCATGCCCCTGCCCTTACCCACACCGCTCACATGACCGAATTGCGGGCCCTTCCCTCCCGGCGCGTTATGTTGCACGCCGATCACCGGTACTACGACCCCCTCGGACTCCCGCTGTCCTCCGCTCGATTTCACCATCGGCTTATACGACCGGTCTCTGCCCGACGAAGGCCAGACAGACGGGTCTCTCCTGTTCCGAACCCGACCATGATCACGTGCCGCCACCCATACCCCGGAGGAACCCGACAGGCACACCTCGGAACCGACCTGACGGACATGGCCTTCGCCGTGACATGAGCGGCTCGGCTTCCCCATTGTGCCTGTGACGAGGCTGCAGCGTTCGCGTAAAGCTACGGCCCGCGATCTCGCTCCCTCCGAAGAGGCTCTTGACACCCCGCTCAGCCCGCCACCTCTCGACGACGAACCGGGGTCTGCTACTGGGCGCTCCGATACCTACCCAGACGGGACTCACACCCGCAGGCCGGGTCCAGCTTGCAGGACGCAACATGCCAGCAGGGTAGTGCGCGTGCGGCGGACCGGCTCGGGCCTGGCCCATGGAGCGGGGCCGTATCCGGGATCCTGGATCCGGGAACACCGGCCCAGCATCCACGCGATCGTGCCCTTGGCGATCTCGCCGTCGCGACACTCTGGCCACGGCGGGTCGGGCCGGCCGACGGCGAACGCCGCGTCGAATCCGGCGCGCAGGGCCACCGCCCACGCCACCGGGATCGTCGGCCCAGGACCTGTCCGTCTCAGCCCATGTCCCCGAGGCGTTCGACCAGACCGACTCGGACCTCTCCCGCAGGTCGGACCCGGCCATGGTCACGATCCTGCGCAGCTCGGCGGTAAGGCCCTTGCACACGTCTCTCCCGGCGTCGTCGGTCCCGCAAGCGGGGCAATCCTCAGCACCGCCGCCGCCGCGGCAGGCTCAGACTACGTCGCAGGCCGACCCGCCGTTCGGCGTGCAGGTCCACGACGCCGTCGGGCGGCCGATGCCGTCCGCATCTGACCTGATCCCCGCCGCCAGCTGCTACTGGGCTGTCGCAGTGACCGATCCCGAGTCCGTGGAGACGCTTCCGGAGCGCTGCCGGGCAGGGGACACCGGCGCGCACGATCGGACGGGGCGGGTGGGGGTCCGGCGTCCCGGTTCCGAGCTTGGGAGACACCTGTGGACAGGGCAGCGCGCGTGCCGCTTCCCGTGGTAGCATTCGTACACATGTTCGACAACCACTAAGCGGGGGATGATGAACGAACCGAGCTCAGGTG
>JBAVKY010000123.1:0-12278 GCA_049688555.1 Propionicimonas sp. | reverse complement strand
CTTCCATGCTGTCGAGCAGCAGATCAGCCAGATCCGCAAGGACCTCCCCAGGGGCTACTTCCGGTTGCTGCCGAAGTTGGGACCCGGGTTCCTGGAAGGTCATCCCCGGAGCTTCGGGATCGTGTGGGCGTATGTCGCCCACACCGACAGCAATCTCGACGCTGAGCAGCTGGGACGGTTCGTGCGCGCCTACGAGACGCGCAAGGCGCTGAGCCTCGGCGAACTCTGGTCTGTGCCGATCAACCTGCGGATCGTCCTTGTCGAGAATCTGCGACGGGTAGCGGAGTTGATGGTGACGGCCAGCCGTGACCGGCAACAGGCTGACCGAGTGGCCGATGGGCTGCTCGGCGTGTCGGGGGATGCCGTGCCGTTGGCCGTGGCCCTTCCCAACCACGGCACCTTCACCGTCTCCCGATCATTCGTCGTCCACTTGATGCGCCGGCTGACTGAACACCGAGTCGACGACGCCTTGGCGTGGTTGGAGCGTGTCATCGCCGAGCATGGCTGGGACGTCGATGACCTGATCCAGACAGAGCATCACAAGCAGGCCGCGGCCACCGTGACCATGCGCAATATCTTCCGCTCGTTTCGGCTCCTCGCCGATGTGAACTGGGAGGACTGGCTGGAATCGGTCAGCCTCATCGAGCAGGGGCTCCGGACCAACAGCACCTATCCGGCAGCCGACTTCGCCACCCGGAACCACTACCGCTCCGCGATCGAAGAGTTGGGTCGGGGCTCGGGGCAAGCGGAGATCGCGGTCACGCGGCTGGCTCTTACGCTGGCTGGTCAAGCGCCAGATGACCTTGGACAGGAGGTCGGGTACTGGCTGATCGACGAGGGCCGCAATCATGTGGAGTCCTCGCTGGGCTACCGGCCCCACTGGCGACAGCGAGTGTTGCGACTGTTCAAACGCAGCGGCCTGGTCGCCTACCTCATCCCCGCCGCGGTGCTCACCGGGGGGTTGGTGTTTGTCCTGGTCTGGGTCATGTCCAGGTTCGGCCTGCTCCCTGCGTCCGATCCATGGCTGATCACCGTGGCGTTGTTGGCGATCCTGCCTGCCAGCGATCTCGCCCTGGCCGCCACCAACCGGGTGACCACACGGATCCTGCCGGCGGATCCCCTGCCGGGGTTGCACCTGCGTGCCGGGGTTCCCGCTGACCTGCGCACCCTCGTTGTGGTCCCCACGCTGCTCACGTCCCTGGGCGGAGTGGAGGAGCTGCTGGACACCCTTGAGGTTCACCTCCTCTCCAACGATTCAGGCGAGCTCTACTTCGCTGCGCTCACCGACTGGGCAGACAGCAAGCTGGAAGTGGATCCGGCAGATGAGCCCCTGCTGAGGGCCGCGACCGATGGCATCAGGGGTCTCAACAGCAAGTACGGCGACCGGTTCTTCCTGTTCCACCGACGCCGGGCCTACAACCCGGCCGAAGGCGTCTGGATGGGCTGGGAGCGCAAGCGCGGCAAGCTCGAAGAGCTGAATCGGCTGCTGCGTGGCGCCGACGACACCACCTACCTGCCGGTTATAGGTCGGATGCCGGGCCAATTCCGGTACGTCATCACGCTCGACTCCGACACTCAGCTGCCCAGGGATGCAGCCGTCCGGCTGGTAGAGAAGCTGGCCCATCCCCTGAACCGCGCCCGGCTCGACCCGCAGGGTCGCACCGTGGCGCGGGGGTACGCCATCCTCCAACCCCGGGTGACACCGTCCCTGCCGGTCACCGAGGACACCTCTTTGTTCCAGAAGGCCTACACCACCCCGCAGGGGCTCAATCCGTACGCGTTCCCGGTGTCGGACGTCTATCAGGACCTTTTCGGCGACGGCTCCTTCGCTGGGAAGGGTATCTACGACATCGATGTCCTCAACCAGCTCGTCGAGGGTCGGATACCCCCCAACCGGGTACTGAGCCACGACCTGCTGGAAGGCATCTTCGCCCGCTCCGGGGTGGTCTCCGATGTGGAGGTGGTGGAAGGCTTCCCCACGTCGTACGAGGTATCGATGTCTCGGGACCATCGCTGGACCCGTGGCGACTGGCAGCTGCTGCCTTGGGCTCTGGGACTGCGCGACCACGCCAGCGCCCTGGGAAGATGGAAGCTGCTGGACAACCTGCGCCGATCGCTGGTGCCGGCAGTGCTGGTGCTCGGGTTCCTCATCGCCCTCGCCTCGCCTTCGCCGGTACTGGCCATCGGCTGGCTCGGGTTCACGATTGTCGTGCTGTACGCGATTCCGCTGTGGCCCGCATTGTCCGAACTCCTCCCAATAGCCGAACATGTGACGCTGCGCAGCCATCTCGTCGCCGCGGCAGCGGGTCTGGGCCGAGCCCTGGTACTCGGCACCTTGAACCTGGTCTTCCTTGCCCACCGGGCGATGGCGTACACCGACGCGATCGTGCGCACCCTGTGGCGGACGGGGGTCAGCAAGCGCCACCTGTTGGAGTGGACCACCGCTGCCGCCGCGCAACAGCAGGCCAAAGGGACGCTGGGGAGGTCCGTCAGGCTGATGGCTGGCGGGCTGGTGCCTCCCGTCCTCGCCCTGGCCGTCGGGGTCGTGCAGGGCTGGCCACAGCTCGTCGTCGCAGCAGTCCCTGCGACGCTGTGGATCCTGGCTCCGGTCATCGCCCATCAGGTCAGCCGCATCAACGACCCCGTGGAACTTGCCGCCGACGACGACGAAGTGGCCGCCCTGCGGCTGGTCGCCCGACGAACCTGGGAGTTCTTCGTCGCCTTCGTGACAGCGACCGATCGGCACCTTCCCCCGGACAACTACCAGGAATCCCCCCGGCCGCTAGTAGCCCACCGAACCTCTCCGACCAACATCGGGCTCTACCTGCTGACCGTGGTCAGCGCCCGCGACTTCGGCTGGATCGGCCTGAGTGAGGCGGTCGACCGGTTGGAGGCGACAACGTCCTCGATGCTCGAGCTCGAGCACGAGGCCGGGCACCTGTACAACTGGTACGACACCCAGACCGGGCAGCCTCTGGCACCCCGCTACATCTCCTCGGTCGACAGCGGAAACCTGGTGGGTCACCTGCTGACGCTGGCCGCCGCCTGCCGACAGTGGCAGGAAGACCCGGCCCGCGCGGGCTGCCGTCCGTCAGGGATTCTGGACGGGCTGGCCCTCGTCCGCGCGACCATTCCCGGCGACGTCACCCTCGCCAGTGGGACGGAGCTGGGCCGACGACTCGGTCGTGTCGACCAGGCCATTCGACAACTTCCCGCCAGCCCTGGCGAGGCTGACCTGGACGCCCTGACGGTGCCGGTGACGTTCCTGGCCGACACTCCCGGGCTGGACTCGGCCACCCAGTCCGCTGTCGGCGCGCTAGCGAGCACGATCGCCTCCCAACAGCGCGACCTCTCACTGACAACCAGCCAGGTGGCGGAGCTCGTCAACCGGATTGCGCTGCTGGAGTCCCAAGCGCGCGATGCCGTGGCCGCCACCGACTTCGCCCTTCTGCTCGACCCGAGCCGGAAGTTGTTGTCCGTCGGCTACCGGGTGGACGAGCGCGAACGGGACGAGAGCTGTTACGACCTGCTGGCCTCGGAGTGCCGGCTGGCCAGCTTCATCGGGATCGCAAAGGGGGATCTGCCGACACGGCACTGGTCGCGACTCGGCCGCGCGGTGACCGCCGCCGGCAACCAGGCAGTGCTGCTGAGTTGGTCGGGTTCGATGTTCGAGTACCTGATGCCGGCGCTGGTGATGCGGAGCCCGGCGCAGGGCCTGTTGGCCAGCACCTGCCGTCGAGTGGTTCGCCGGCAACGCCAGTACGGGTTGGAGAAGAAGGTGCCCTGGGGCATCTCCGAATCCGGCTACAACGCCAGAGACACCGACCTGAACTACCAGTACTCCCCCTTCGGGGTGCCAGGGCTCGGGATCGTCCGGGGCCTCGCCGACAACCTCGTCGTCGCTCCCTATGCGACGGCGCGGGCGGCGATGTTCGAGCCCGACCAGGCCGTGAAGAACTTCCGAGCCCTGACCAAGGCGGGCGCGCTCGGCGCCTACGGCTACTACGAGGCCATCGACTTCACGTCCAGACGGCTGCCGCGGGGTGAGAAGTCCGTCGTGATTCGCAGCCACATGGCCCACCACCAGGGGATGACCATTGTGGCCATCAACAACGTGGTCCATGACGAGGTCATGCAGGAGCGGTTCCACGCCGAGCCGATGGTCAGGGCCGCCGAACTCCTGCTTCAGGAGCGTGCCCCGCGCGCCGTCCCGGCGATCCACGCCCGCCGCGAGGAAACCGTCGGCACGAGGGTGATCAAGGCCGCGGTACCGCCCGCCGAGCGGACCTTCGTCAACGCCGCAGCCCTTGATCCGGCCGTCCACCTGATGTCGAACGGTCGCCTGACGTCCGTGCTGACACCCGCGGGCGGAGGCCAGCTGCGCTGGCAGGGCCTGGCGGTCACCCGCTGGCAGCCGGATCTCACCAGCGAGGTGACCGGCGACTATCTGTACCTGCGCGACGAACGCTCCGGGGACGTGTGGTCGACCGGGCTGGAACCGTGCCTGGCCGCAGCTGACTCTTACGAGGTCAGGTTCGCTGAGGATCGCGCCGTCTTCCAGACTCGACACGGCAATTGGGACACGGCGGTGGATCACCATGTGTCGCCCGAAGCCGACGCTGCCGCCAAGCGGCTGGTGATCCACCACCTTGGTCAACGCAAGGGTGCGATCCAGGTGACCTCCTATGCCGAACTGGTGCTGGCCGCCCCCGCCGACGACGACGCCCATCCGGCGTTCTCCAAGATGTTCGTGCACACCGAATTCGTGCCACGGCTGCGTGCCATCATTGCCACCCGCCGACGCCGGTCCGAAAGCGATCCACAGGTGTGGGCGGCTCACTTCGTCGTCACGGAGCCGGGCACGGCTCCGGCCACGGTGATCGCCGAGACCGATCGCGCGGCGTTCCTCGGCCGCAACCGAACCACCCGCGACCCCCAACGCGCGCACCTGGGTTCCCCGTCCGCTGGCACCACCGGGTTCACGTTGGATCCGATCCTGTCGCTGTCCGTCCGAGTCGAGGTGGACAATCACCATCCAGCGCGCCTGGTCTTCTGGACCGTCGTCGGCGAGACGCGCGAACAAGTGATTCGACTGGTCGAGCAGCATTCGAACAGCGCCGCCCATAGCCGGGTCGGGATGCTCAGCTGGACCACCAGCCAGGTGCAGCTGCGGTACCTGGGGCTGAGTCATGACGACGCGGCCTACTTCCAGACCCTGGCCGGCCACGTGCTCTATCCCCATCCCCGGCTCCGCGCTTCCCAGTCGGCCCTGGTCGCCGCCGGGTCGCAAGCGGAACTCTGGCCGCTGGGGATTTCTGGCGATCGGCCGCTGCTGGTCGTACGCATCGACGACACCGCGGATCTCGAACTGGTCCGGCAGGTGCTCAGGGCCGCGAACTACTGGCACCTCAAGCGTTTCGACGTGGACGTGGTCCTGCTCAACGAGCGAAACACGTCCTACGTGCAGGAGTTGCAGCGGGACTTGGAGGAGCAAGCACGCACCATGCGACCCGGTCCTGTCCCGCCTGGCAGCGGGCAGGTTTTCCTGCTCCGCAAGGATCAGCTCAGCATCAAGTCCAGTGAAGCGCTGATGGCGGCGGCCGCGGTGGTGCTGATCGCCCGCCGGGGTGACCTGACGACCCAGCTCGGACGAGCCAGCCGCGAGCGTTCCCGCTCGCCCTGGCAGGGTCGTCCCCGCCGACTCACAACCCCCGCCGGCCCGCCGACCGGCACCGGTCGGTTGCTGCACGACAACGGATTCGGTGGCTTTGATCCTGAGACCGGCGAGTACGTGGTGCGGGTCAGCGTGGACCGTCCGACACCGGCCCCCTGGATCAACGTCCTAGCCAACGAGTCCTTCGGCACCCAGGTGAGCGCGGAAGGGGCCGGCTACACCTGGTGGCGCAACAGCAGGGACAATCAGCTCACCCCGTGGCGCAACGATCCGGTCTCGGCGCCGGTCTCGGAAGCGATCTACGTGCGCGACGACCTGACCGGATCCGTGACCGCCGCCACCGTGGCCCCGTTGCACGACGCTGCGAAGACCGCTCGTCACGGGTTCGGCTACACCCGGTTCACTCATGCGACCGACAACTTGGCGCTGGAGCAGACCGTCTTCGTCGCACCGGTTGACCCGGTGAAGATCTCCTTGCTGCGAGTCACCAACACGTCGCCGGCGGCTCGGACCATCACGGTCACCTCCTACGCTCAACCGGTCCTAGGGATGGGGCTGGCCACAGCGCAACGGCACCTGATCACCGACATCGACCCGGAGTTGCGGGTGTTGAGCGCACGCAACCCCTGGAGCACTGGTCATCCCGAACAGCTCTGCTTCGTCGACCATGCCGGCCTGCAGGAATCCTGGACCGGAGATCGTCAGGAGTTCCTGGGGGTTCGCGGCAGCACGGACTCGCCCGGAGCCCTCGCCGCCGGAGGGTTGTTGGGAGCGGTCGGCGCGGGCCTTGATCCCTGTTTGGCGATGCAGCACCGGATCGTCCTCCGGCCGGGCGAAACCCACCAGTGCGTGGTCCTGCTGGGCGCGGCGAATGACCGAGCGCAAGTGGCCCAGCTGGTCGCCAAGTACCGGCGCCTGGACCCGGAGGAGCTGTTGGCCGAGGTCGTTGCAGGTTGGCGATCCAGGCTGGCCCACATTGAAGTGAACACCCCCGACAGCGCCTTTGACCTCATGATGAACGGTTGGCTGCTGTACCAGACCCTCGCCTGCCGGATGCTGGCCCGTTCAGGCTTCTACCAGGCGTCTGGGGCGTACGGATTCCGCGACCAGCTCCAGGATTCGATGTCCATCGTGCTGAGCGAGCCGGCGTTGGCCCGCCAACACCTGCTGCGTGCCGCGGCTCGTCAGTTCACCGACGGTGACGTCCAGCATTGGTGGTTGCCCGAGACCGGAGCGGGCATCCGTACCAGGATCAGCGACGACGTGGTCTGGCTCGCCGCCGCGGTCGCCCGCTACCTGACCGTCACCGGGGACGCCAGCGTCTTGGATGAGCCCGTCGACTTCCTGTACGGCGATGGCCTCGCCGAGGGCGAAGCCGAACGCTACTTCCTGCCCACCCCCGCCCACCGGCCCCGACCGCTGTACGACCACTGCGTGCTGGCCTTGAGCAGGGCATTCCAGACCGGACGCCACGGCCTGCCGCTGATCGGCACCGGCGATTGGAACGACGGGATGAATCGCGTCGGCGCCGGCGGGGAAGGCGAGAGCGTCTGGCTCGGCTGGTTCCTGCACACGACCCTCGACCAGTTCCTGCCCATCGCCGAGGCGCGAGGTGACGCGTCCTTCGTGGCCGCCGGACGCAGTCGGCAGGAACGCCTGCTCGCCGCCCTCGAATCAGACGGGTGGGACGGGCAGTGGTACCGGCGCGGCTACTTCGACGACGGAACGCCGCTGGGCTCCAGCAGCCGTCCCGAATGCCGAATCGACGCGATCGCGCAAAGCTGGGCAGTGCTCTCGGGGGTGGCCCGTCCGGACCGGGCAACCGAGGCCATGGAGCAGGCTCAGACCCAGCTGGTGAACCCGGTGCAGCGCGTATCGAAGCTGTTCACGCCGCCCTTCGACACCTCAGAACCAGACCCGGGCTATCTGCGTGCGTACCCGCCAGGGGTGCGAGAGAACGGTGGTCAGTACACCCACGGGGCCACCTGGTCGGTCTTCGCCTGGGCGGGACTCGACCGCCGCGACCGTGCCGCCGAGACGTTCGCCCTCCTCAACCCCGTGAATCATGCCCTGACCTCAAGCGCCGTTGACACCTATCGGGTCGAGCCTTACGTTGTCGCCGCAGACATCTACGGCGAGCCCCCGATGGTCGGTCGCGGGGGCTGGACCTGGTACACCGGCTCTGCCGGCTGGCTGTACCGGGCCGGTCTGGAAGCCATCCTCGGCCTGAATCGCCACGGCGACCACCTGGTGATCAGGCCCTGCCTACCGCCTGACTGGGCCCAGGTCAGCGTGCGCTACCGAACCGGGTCCACCACCTACGACCTGGACATCCGGTGTGTCGGCGCCGGGGCTGGCGGGGTAGGCCACCTCACCCTCGACGGTCTGGAGTTGGCGGTGACTCCCCAGGCGCAGATCCCGCTCATCGATGACGGAGCCACCCATTGGGTGACGGTGCGCATCGACGACCGGCCTGCGGACCCGTTGAGCGGTGCGCCCATTTCAACGTCAAGCGGTGTCGGGGTTGCGTCGCCGGATGGCCCAGGTGAGCAGGGCGGCGAAGGATGACCATGCCGCGTAGGCGCCGAACACGCCCGCTTTCCCCTTCCCCACGGGTGCGACGCGTCGAGCGAGATCGGTGGCGCTGAGCGCCAGCAAGCCCGCGGTCCCAGCGGCAGCGGACAACCGGTGGCCACGGAAGAAGAGGCCGCTCCAGGCGGTGTTCAACGCCAGATTAGTCAGATAGGCGGCCTTGACCGCATTCGCATCGTCTGGACGGTCGGACTCCTCCAACTCGGTGATGGCGGCGGTGGCAGCCAGGGCGATCGCGGTGAAGATGGACGTCCAGACCACCGGGAAGGCCGACGCTGGCGGCTGCCAGGCAGGCTTGCGGAGCCGCCGATACCACTGGCTGTCCGGGTTGGTGAGGATCGAGCCGCCAGCCGCACAAGCGATGGTGCAGAGCGCGACCGGGACGGCCGTCCGCCGCCAGCGGGTGGGATCGATGTTCGCGGTGGCGCGGCGGACCGCGTCGTCAAACGCTGCGCTGCCGTTGGGTGGCTCCCCCACCAGGCTGATGATGTCCTGCTCTTTGACGATCGCCTCGTGCACCAGGCTGCCCACCAGGGGACGCGCGATCCCGGAACGCACCGGGGTCACCAGAGCCACCCAGTAGCTGGCCAGCTGCGGAGTGAGTACCGGAACCGTCGCCACCGCCCGTCCGCCGAGCCCGGTCACCTTCGCGTAGCGCTTGATCATCTCCGCGTAGGTCAACACGTCCGGCCCACCGATGTCGAAGGTTCGGTTGGGGTCACCGGGGGCGCTGGCCGCGCCCGCCAAGAAGTGCAGGACGTCGTCGATGGCAATCGGCTGGATCCGATTGCGCAACCACTTGGGAGCGACCATCGCCGGCATCCGCTCGGTGAGGTGGCGAAGCATGTCGAAGCTCGCCGAGCCTGCGCCCACCACCACTCCGGCCTGCAGGACGATGGTCGGAACACCCGAGTCCAGCAGGATCTGACCCACCTCGACCCGCGAGGCCAGGTGCGCAGACAGCTTCCCCACCGGGTGGAGCCCGGAGAGGTAGACGAGTCGACGCAGCCCGGCAGCCTTGGCAGCCGTGGCGAACGTCCGCGCCATCGTCCGATCCCGCTCAACGAAGTCGCCCTTGCCGTCCATCGAATGCAGTAGGTAGTACGCCACGCCGACCCCGGCCAGCGCCCGGGCCAGGTCGGCTACGTCGCCCGCGTCACCCTCGATGATCTCGACCTGGTCGGACCACGGCTTGCTCCGCAGCCGGTCGGCACTGCGGGTCAGCACCCGCACCTGATAGCCCCGTTCCAGCAGGACCGGTACCAGCTGGCCACCGATGTAGCCGGTGGCACCGGTCACCAGCATGGGGAGCCGATCAGGCGCGTGTTCAGAATCAGCCATGTCACATCCAGACGTCGAGGGTGTACGGGAGAAGGAACAACATGCCGAGGCTCCACGTCAGGTGGGTGACGATCGGCCCCAGCACCCCGCCGGTTACCCGCCGTTGCAGGCCGACCATGAGGCCCAGAACGACGGCGGCGAAAACGAGGAGCGGAATGTTGGTGGGAACAGTGGCGAGGCCGTAGACGAGCGTGGTCACCAGCACGGCGCGGCGATGAGGCAGCGCAGCGAACAGAGCGCCGCGAAAGTACAGTTCCTCGGCAATCCCGTTGATCGCGGTGAGCGCTGCCACCAGCGGCAGCGAACCGTACCGGGCGTGGTCGAGCAGCAGCTGGACGGGATCGCGCAGGACGGGCACTCCTGCGACCAACACTGCGCCCGCGAGGAAGGCCCCCAGCAGCAGCAAGCCCAGCGCCAATGATTGGACCACCGAGCGGCTCTGCCGCAGACCGGAACGGGTGTGGCCCCGTCCAAGATGCAGCGGGCCGGACAGCAGCGCCCCCAGAATCCACAACGCGGCCAGACCGAGCGTGGCCGGATAGAAGAGCGGATCACCCGGCGGAATTCGGACCGCCCAGGCGAGGGTCCCGGCCCCCAGCAGCAGCGTCGCCCCGGCGATCCAGCGTCGCCTTCTCACAAGGTGCGCCGGTTCGGCAGCCGGTTGCCCGACCGGCTCGACCAGGGCGGCGCGCAGGAACTCGCGCAGCTCCGCGACCGGATTGATCATCGCGCGCCACCGCCGATGAGCCGTCGTCGGTCGAGGATGGGCGGCCGCGGCACGGGACGCGTCCCCACCTTGACGTTGCCGACCAGCGTCGCCGCGTTCAGCGAGTTCACCCCCGGGCAAAGCCGCTTGTCACACCGGGCTCGCTCACGCCCCCACGGAGCCGGTTCGGTGCCGCATCGCTGAGCCACCTGCGCCTCCCGTCTCCTGCGCCCGAGCGTACCCACTCCCAGGCAATCCGCGCCGCCGAGGCGGACCGCCGCCAGGCCTGACCTTGAGTTGGGCGTCCTCACGACGCTGCGCCCCCGACAGGACTCGAACCTGTGACCGTCGGATTAGAAGGCCGCTGCTCTATCCACTGAGCTACGGGGGCCGTACCTCGATCGTAGCGCCACGCTTCCCACCCCCGGTCGATGCCGCTGCCCGCGTCGGGGCAGGATGGCACCATGCAGACCACCGATCTCGCGCTCGACTCGCTCGGACGCGTCCACGAACTCATCCCTGCCGTCATTGACGGGCTCTGCCCAGCTGACCTCACCTGGCGTCCGGATCCGCACGCCAACCCCATCGGATGGCTGCTGTGGCACCTTCTTCGGGTCGAGGACGACCACCTCGCCCACCTTGGCGGCATCCCTCAGGTCTGGCTGACGGAAGGCTGGTGCGAACGTTTCGCCCTTCCCTACCCGGGCACAGCCCACGGTTTCGGCATGAGCTGGGACGAGGTCAGCCTGTTCACGGTGACCGACACCACGCTGCTGACCGGCTACGCCGAAGCGGTGTCCGCCCAATCCAGCAAGATCCTTGCCGCGCTCACCGAAGCCGACTTCGATCGAGTCGTGGACACTCGGTTTGACCCACCCGTCACGCTCGGCGTCCGACTGGTTTCAGTGATCGTCGAAACGGCACAGCACATCGGGCAGGCGAGTTACGTGCGCGGGCTGCTCGAGCGGTCGCAGAGCCGCGCTTCCCGGTGGTCCGGGATCGTCTGACCAGGCGTGAGCCCTAATCGCCGACCATGTCCCTGGCGCGTTGCACGATCAACGGGTCAGGCTCGCCGACCACCTCGTGGTCCTTGCCCTCATAGTCGAACTGGCTGAGGAAGTAACGCATGGCGTTCAGCCGCGCCCGCTTCTTGTCGTTGCTCCGGATGGTGATCCACGGGGCATGGTCGGTGTCGGTGCGCTCGAACATAGCCTCCTTCGCGGCCCCGTAGTCCTGCCAGCGACCGAGTGACTCTAGATCCATCGGCGACAGCTTCCAGCGCCGCACCGGGTCGATCTGCCGGATCGCGAAGCGCGTCCGCTGCTCGCGCTGGGTGACAGAGAACCAGAACTTGGTGAGGTGCGTCCCGGCATCCACGATCATGCGCTCGAACTCCGGCACCTGCTTCATGAAGACGTCATACTCATCCTGAGGGCAGAACCCCATCACCCGCTCGACCCCGGCACGGTTGTACCAGGAGCGGTCGAACAGGACGATCTCGCCTTCGGTCGGGAAGTGCTGCACGTAGCGCTGGAAGTACCACTGCCCAACTTCACGAGTCGTCGGCTTCGTCAACGCCACCACCCTGGCTGCCCGCGGGTTCAGGTGCTCGGTGAACCGCTTGATCGTGCCGCCCTTACCTGCGGCGTCACGTCCCTCGAACACGATGATGTGACGCATTCCGTTGTCCTGGCCCCAGTACTGCAGCTTGAGCAGCTCAATCTGCAGCAGATACTTCTCCTGCTCGTACTCATCGCGGCCCATGAGTTGGTCGTAGGGGTAGTCCTCACGCCAGGTCTCCACGGCCCGGCCGCCGGGATCGATCAGCTCGGGGTCGGGGCCTTGGGTGTCAGCGACGGTGTACCCCTGGGCAATCAGCCGGTCAATGAACTCCCGCAGGTTGTCGTCGGCTTCCGGCTGGATATCGTCCAGATCCAGTGCACCCTGCATTGCCCCTCCTGATTC
>JBAVKY010000122.1:0-17713 GCA_049688555.1 Propionicimonas sp. | reverse complement strand
CGCCCACCCTACGCGGCGCTCTGATGGCGCGGTCTTGTCTTCGGTGGAGGAAAGTGGAGTACAGTGGTGCCAAGTGGAGCAGAACGGAGGAAGAGGCCGTGTTTCTGGGCACCTTCACCCCCAAGCTCGACGAAAAGGGGCGGTTCTTCCTCCCCGCCAAGTTCCGTGACCCACTCAGCAGGGGACTGATCATCACGCGGCAGCAGGACCGCTGCCTGGCGATCTGGCCTCCTGAGGTGTTCGCGGCGGAGGTTGCCAAGGCGGCCACCGGTCCATCCACGGTCCAGCGGGTCCGGGACTACCAGCGCATGGTCTCCTCGGGCGCGTCGGACGAACTGGCCGACAGTCAGGGTCGCATCACAGTCCCGCTTCCCCTGCGGGAGTATGCGGGACTGGCCAAGGACATCGTGGTGATTGGGGCCTACAACCGCCTCGAGGTGTGGGACGCAGCGAGATGGGCGGAGTACTCCGCCGCCCAGGAAGAGGCCTTCGCGGCCATGAATGAGGAGGCCTTCGGCGCGGGGTGACCCGCTACCAAGGGCTTCAACCGACTCGTGCGGTGCGGCTTCAATCCGATGCCGGAGCCCCCTGGCTCACCTTCCCCGGTGCCAGGTGGAACCAGTTCGGATTGGAACCACCTCGCACGAGCCTTTTACCAGTCAGACACGAGGGTCGAGATGGTCGTTCCGAACAGCGCAGGGGGGCCGGTGCACCTCCCGGTCATGCGCGACCGGATCGTGGCCCTGCTGGCGCCGGCTCTGCAACAGCCCGGTTCCGTCTACCTCGACTGCACAGTGGGGCTGGGTGGGCATGCGCGCGCCGTGCTGGAGGCGTGTCCGCAGGCCCGGCTGATCGCCATCGACCGGGATCCCGCAGCCCTGGACCTGGCCGCCGAGAACCTCGCCGACTTCGCCGGACGTGTCGAGCTCTACCAGGCGATCTACCACGAGTTGGACGAGGTGCTGGCCGAGGCGGGGGTCCCGTCCGTCCAGGCGATCTGCATGGATCTGGGACTGTCCTCGCTGCAGATCGACTCCACCCATCGCGGATTCGCCTACGCCACCGACGCCCCGCTCGACATGCGCATGGACCCGGGACAGACGGTGACCGCTGCGACCATCGTGAACGGTCTGGACGCGGTGGCGCTCGCCCGCCTGCTGCGGACCTTGGGAGATGAGCGCTTCGCGGACCGGATCGCCCGGCGGATCGTGGCTGCCCGCGAAGCTCGTCCGATCGAAAACTCGGCCGAACTCGTGCGGATCATCGTCGATGCCATCCCGATGGCTGCGCGAAACTCCGGGGGACACCCTGCCAAGCGTTCTTTCCAGGCCTTGAGGATCGCCGTGAACGACGAACTGACGTCGCTGGCGGATGCGTTGCCGACCGCCTTGGACGCCCTGTCGCTCGGCGGGCGGCTCGCCGTCCTGGCCTACCACTCCGGCGAGGACCGCCTGGTGAAGCGGGCGTTCGCGCAGGCGGCCGCGGATCACGTTCCGCCCGGCGTGCCGGTGGTACCCGATGCACTGAAGGCACGTTTCCACGTGCTCACTCGCGGTGCGGAGCGCCCTGAGGAATCCGAAACCACCACGAACCCGCGGGCCGCCTCGGCCCGGTTGCGTGCCATTGCCCGAAACCAGGAGGTCTGAATGACCGCACTCCTCATCCCCCGGGCGTCGCGCGACGAACGTCGCACGCGCGCTGACCTGCGGCCCGTCCCCACCGTGCGTCGGCAACTCCCCATGCCGGGCTTCATTGCGGTGGTGGCCCTGGTACTGGCCCTGGGCATGGTGGGTCTGCTCGTCCTCACGACGGCTCTGCAGAACCAGGCCTTCGCGGTCCAGGATAAGCAGGCCGAGGCATCACGCCTGGCCAACCAGTTGTCCGACCTCCAGGCCCAAGTCGCCCAGGCCCGTTCGGTCGAGCACCTGGGGGTGGCCGCGCAGGCTCTCGGCATGAAGCCCAACCCGTACCCCGCGCAACTGCGGCTGCCTGACGGCACGGTGGTGGGTACCCCCACGCAGGTCCTCGGCGGTGAAGTTCCTAGCGTCCGCCACAAGACCGAGGCCCAGGCCCAGGCCGAGGAGAAGGCCCGCGCCGATGCTGAGGCGAAGGCTGAGGCCAAGGCGAAGGCTGAGGCTAAGGCGAGGGCTGAGGCGAGGGCTGAGGCCAAGGCGAGGGCTGAGGCCAAGGCGAGGGCTGCCAAGGCAGCCGGTCAGAGGCCGTGATGGCACGACCGCTGGACAGGTTCTTCGGTTCCCCCACGGCGAAGCGGCGGCGCAGCCGCCGCATCCCGCTGTCGCCCTCGGTCGGACGGTTGCGCGCGATGCTGCTGGCCGTGGCGGTCGTGTTCTCGCTCGCTGCCGGGCGAGCCATCCAGGTGCAGGCGATTGACGCCAGCGACGTGGCGGCCCAGGCGGCCGACCAGATCACCGTGGCGCACGACATTCCCGCGTTCCGCGGCGAACTTCTTGACCGAAACGGCGAAGTGCTGGTCTTCACCGAAGCCACCGTGACCGTCATCGCGGATCCCGAGATGATCCGGACCAACGGGAAGTTCGACCAGCCCATGACCAACAGGGACATCGAGGTCGCTGCCACGGCTGCCGATCGCATCGCCGGCCTGCTGGCTTCGAACATCGGCGGTGATGTGGCGGCCTACCGCGCTGCCCTCGAGAAGCCGGGCAGTCGATACTCCATCGTGGCCCGCAACGTCTCCGCTGCCACCTACAGTGTCACGTCGACCGCGATGAAGGCGGGCGGACTAATCGGGATCTACAAGGAAAGCGCGCCCACTCGCCGCTACCCGAACGGCACACTGGCAGCCAACATCGTGGGGTTCGTGGACGAGAAGGGCAAGGGAGCCGCCGGCCTGGAATACGTGCTCAACTCGACCCTGTCGGGGAAGCCCGGCCGCGAGGAGTACGAGACCTCCCCGAACGGGAAGATCCCGATGGGCACCAATGTGCTGACCCCGGCACGCAACGGCCAGGATTGGACGCTCACCCTCGACGCCGGCCTGCAGTGGCAGGTGGAACAGGTGTTGGCTGAACGCGTACGGGTCGCCAAGGGCGACTCTGGGGTCGCCCTCGTGATGAACAGCAAGACCGGCGAAATCCTCGCGCTGGCCAATTATCCGTCCTTTGACCCCAACGACTACGGCTCTTCCGATCCCAAAGACCTGCAGAACCGCGCCGTCACCGATGCCTATACCCCCGGCAGCGTCCAGAAGGTGCTCACCTTTGCCGCGTTGCTCGACGCCGGGCTGGTGAAGGCCACCGACGTCATCGAGATCCCGAAGCGGATCCGTTCGGGCGACCAATGGATCACCGACGCGTTCACCCACAACGATGACCCCGAAGTCATGTTCGTGCGTGGGATCATCGCCCGGTCCTCCAACATCGGGGCGATCATGGAGGCCCGCAAGATGGACGGCAACCGGCTTCGCGACTATTTGCTCTCGTTCGGGCTCGGCGCCAAGACCGGCATCGGCCTGCCGGGCGAGAGCGCGGGGCAGTTGCCGGGCGCCAACATGCCGGGTTACAGCCGCGACGGCATCGCCTTCGGTGGCAGCGCGCTGGCCGTGACCGCCGTACAGGAGGCCGCCGCGATCGCCGCGGTCACCAACGGCGGGGTCTACAACGCGCCGCACATCATCGCCTCGACCACCACCTCGGACGGGACGGTGCAACCGGCGACCACGGTCGAACCGCGTCGCGTGATCTCAGCCGAGGCGTCGAAAGAGGTCGTGTCGATGATGGAGAGCATGGTCGCCTTCAATGCGGCCAAGGGGTCCAAGACGTTCTCGGTCGACGGCTACCGGACGGGCGCCAAGACCGGAACGTCGAAGAAGTTCGACAAGGGATGTGGCTGTTTCAAGGGCTTGGTGACCTCCACCATCGGAGTGGGTCCGGTCGAGGATCCCCAGTTGCTGGCCTACGTGGTCGTCGACAACCCTCAGCGCGGCGGGTCTGGCACCGCAGTGGCCGCCCCGGCCTATCGCGACATCATGGCCCTCGCCCTGTCCCGGTACGGGGTGACCGCTTCGAAGACCGAATCGCCGAGTCTTCCTGTGTACCCCTGATCCGGCCCTAGAGTTCCCCCATGACCGTGCTGCCCTCGCTCCCGCGCCCGGTGTCGGCTGGAGGCGTCCGACTTGGGTCGGTACTCCCGAATTCCGCTGAGGTGGTGATCACCGGCGTGAGCCTCGACTCCCGTCGTTTGCTGCCGGGGGACATCTACGTCGCACTCCCGGGGGCGACCACCCATGGTGCCCGCTTCGCGGCGGCAGCAATCGCCTCTGGTGCGGTAGCCGTCCTGACCGACGCCACCGGCGCGGCCGAGCTAGCCCAGTTGGGCGTCCCCGTGGTGGCGGTGCCGGATCCACGATCGGAGGCGGCACGGCTGGCCGCGGAGGTCTACCGACACCCCTCAGACCGGCTCATGATGTTCGGGATCACCGGCACGACGGGCAAGACCAGCACGACGTGCCTGGTGGAGGCCGGCTTGATGGCGGCCGGCCGGATCACCGGGACGATCGGCACGCTTGGCTTCCGGCTGGCCGGCGAGCCGCTGTTCTCCGACCGTTCAACCATCACCACCCCTGAGGCGCCGGACCTGCAGGCCCTGCTTGCGGTCATGCTCGAACGTGGAGCCGCGGCGGTCGCCATGGAGGTGTCCTCCCACGCGCTGGCCCAGCACCGAGTGGATTGGATCTCGTTCGACGTCTCCGCCTTCACCAACCTCGGCCAGGACCACCTCGACTACCACGGTGACCTGGAGTCGTATTTCGTTGCCAAGTCGCGCCTGTTCCTTGCCGGACGGACCCGTCAGGCGGTCGTCAACATCGATGATCCCTGGGGTCGTCGGTTGGTCGGCATGATCGAGGCGGACGGGCGCGCCGGGATCCACACCACCGGCGACGACTCCGCTGCCGACTACCGCGTTCTGTCGTGCTGGGTCGATGATGCCGGGCGCAGCCACGTCCGCCTCGCCACGCCCGATCGTGAGGTGTCGTTCGTGCTCGGCATGCTGGGCGGATTCAACGTCACCAATGCCGTCACGGCGGTCGCGATGCTCGACCAGAGCCCGGTCGACCTGGACGACGCGCTTGCCGGACTGGCCGGGGCTGTGGTGCCCGGCCGCATGGAACGTGTTCCGCTGGAGGGTGATGCGCCGCATGTCGTGGTCGACTTCGCGCACACCCCCGAGGCCGTCGCGGCCGCGGTGTCGGCGCTGCCGGGCGGACGACGAATCGCGGTCCTCGGTTGCGGTGGCGACCGGGACCCAGGTAAGCGCGCCCCGATGGGCGAGGCGGCGGCACGGTTCGCCGACCTGGTGGTGGTCACCGATGACAACCCACGCAGCGAGGAACCGGCCGCAATCCGCCGGGCGGTCCTCGCGGGCGCGCGCCGCGCCGCGTCCAGTTCCGGGGCACGGGTGATCGACGGTGGAGACCGTCGTAGCGCCATCCGGGCAGCCCTTCAGGCTGCGCGACCGGGCGACTGGATCGCGATTCTGGGCAAGGGTCACGAGCACGGCCAGGAGATCGCAGGGGTCGTGAGCGCCTTCAACGATGTGGCGGTCGCCCAAGCGGAATGGCAGGCTGCCAACGGAGGTGGAGAGCATGGATGAGCTGACAGCGTCCCAGCTGGCCGGCATGGTCGGTGGTCGGCTGGTCGGTGATCCTGCCGTCGTCGTCGGTCCCGACGTGGTGATCGATTCACGCCTGGCCACCGAGGGGGCGCTGTTCGTGGCACTCCCTGGGGACCGCACCGACGGCCACGCCTTCGTACCGGCGGCGGTGGCGGCCGGGGCGGGGGCGGTGCTGGTCAGCCGCCCGGTCGACACCCCCGCCGCACAGGTTGTCGTCGACGACGTCTCGCAGGCCCTTGGCTGGCTCGCCACGGCCGTGGTCGCGCGTGCGCGTGAGGTCGGGCTGCGTAGCGTGGGGATCACCGGATCATCTGGCAAGACCAGTACCAAGGACCTGCTGGCGGCCGTGCTGCGAGTCGGTGGGTCGACCGTCGCGCCCCAAGGGTCCTTCAACAACGAGATCGGGGTTCCGCTGACCGCGTGCGGGGTCGACGCTCACACTCGCTTCCTGATCGCCGAAATGGGTGCCCGTGGCCAGGGCCACGTGGCAGCGCTCTGCCGGATCGTGCCTCCTGATGTCGGGGTGGTGCTCAATGTGGGGCATGCCCACCTCGGCGAGTTCGGTTCGGTGCCGGCGATTGCACTCGCCAAGGGCGAATTGGTCGAGGCGCTGGGTCCGGATGGCTGGGCGGTGCTGAACGCCGACGACGCCAGCGTGCTGGGCATGGCGTCCCGGACGTCGGCGCGGATCGCCACCTGGTCGCTGAAGGGCGAACCCTCGCACGGTGACCTTCGGGTCTGGGCGGAGGCCATCACCGCCGATGAGTGGCAGCGCCACAGCTTCACGCTGCGCGCTGCTGGCGCGCGCGAGGCCTCTGTGGCCGTCTCGCTGCAGGTGTCGGGTGCGCACCAGGTCGGCAACGCACTGGCTGCCGCGACTGTTGGTCTGATCGAAGGTCTCGACCCGGAGCCTGTCGCCCAGGCTCTCAGCAGTGCCGTGGCGGTCTCCCGCTGGCGCATGGAGATCGTGCGGCGAAGCGATGGCGTAGTGGTCGTCAACGACGCGTACAACGCCAACCCCGACTCGATGCGCGCCGCGCTGGAGGCGCTGGCCGGCATGCGGCGTCCCTCCGGACGGCTCGTGGCCGTGCTCGGGGACATGCTGGAACTCGGCATCGAGGCTGCGGCCCAACACGAGGCGATCGGGGAACTTGCCGCCCAGCTTGGGATCGACGAGGTGGTCGCGGTGGGCGAGTTCGCCGCTGACATCGTGGCAGGAGCTCGCCGTGGCGGCGCGGAGGCGGTCGCGGTGCTGAACCCGGCCGCCGCCCTGGCCACCGCCCTGGGCCTGGTGTCACCACCCGATGTCGTGCTGGTCAAGGCCTCGCGAGGGCTAGCGTTGGAATCGGTGGCCGAGCGGCTTGCATCCGCTGACCCAGCCGGGCGAGGGGAGGGGGTCACCGCATGAGGACCATTCTGTTGGCCGGCGGTGTGGCCATGCTCGGCACCCTACTGGGCACGCGCTACGCCATCCGGTTCCTGGTGGGTCGCGGCTATGGCCAGTTCATCAGGGATGACGGGCCGACCAGCCACCACACCAAGCGAGGGACGCCCACTATGGGCGGCATCGTGATCATCGTCAGTGTGCTGCTCGCCTACGTCGTCGCTCACCTGGTCACCATGACACCCCCCACCGCCAGCGGAATGCTCGCCCTTGGCCTGTTTGTCGGGCTGGGCATCGTCGGGCTGATCGATGACTGGATCAAGATCTCGCAGGCCCGTTCCCTCGGGCTGGAGAGCTGGGCGAAGCTGGCCATGCAGAGCGGCCTGGCCATCGGGTTCGGCATCCTTGCCTTCCAGTTCCCCGATCGGCGTGGCCTCACCCCCGCGAGCCAGGCGGTCTCATTCCTGCGTGACCTGCCCTGGCTCCAGCTGCCGGTCTGGCTCGC
This sequence comes from Propionicimonas sp., assembly GCA_049688555.1. GTDB lineage: Bacteria > Actinomycetota > Actinomycetes > Propionibacteriales > Propionibacteriaceae > Propionicimonas. The sequence continues at coordinate 10,172 of JBAVKY010000122.1, read as the reverse complement.
GGTGATCTGGATCGTGTTCATCGTCTTGTCGTGGTCGAATGCCGCGAACCTGACCGATGGTCTGGACGGGCTGGCCAGCGGCGCCGCCGCGGTCGTGTTCGCGGCCTACACCATTGTCAACCTGTGGCAGTACAACCAATCCTGCGCCTGGGCCGACGCCGGGCCGCAGTGCTACGAAGTGCGCAACCCGCACGACCTGGCCGTGGTCTCGATCTCACTGGCGGCGGCCTGCTTCGGCTTCCTGTGGTGGAACGCCAGCCCGGCCAAGATCTTCATGGGGGACACCGGGTCGCTGTCGATCGGCGGCGCGTTCGCGGCCATCTCGATCCTGACACGCACTGAACTGCTGATGATCGTCATGGCCGGGCTCTTCGTCACCATCACCATGTCGGTGGTGCTGCAGGTTGGCTGGTTCAAGCTGAGCAAAGGCAAACGCCTGTTCAAGATGGCACCCCTGCAGCATCACTTCGAACTGCTGGGCTGGAAGGAGGTCACCATCGTGATCCGGTTCTGGATCATCTGTGGCCTGTGCGTGGCTCTCGGCCTGGGCATCTTCTACGCCGAGTGGACCGTGGGCCTGTGAGCGGGGGAAGTGCCGCGTCCTGGTTGGCGCGGGCCAACCGACTTTCACCCTGGCCGCAGGCCACGGTGGTGGTGGCCGGGCTGGGTGCGTCCGGTTTCGCGGCGGCGGACGGGCTGCTCGACCTCGGTGCCCGCGTGATCGTCCTGGACGCGTCGCAGTCAGCCGCAAACGTGGAGAAGGCCACCGTGCTCGAGATGCTGGACGCGACCGTTCGGCTCGGGTCGGGTGCCACTGACAGGCTGCCCGCCGACGTCGATCTCGTGGTCACCTCGCCGGGCTGGCTGCCGTCGTCGCCGCTGTTGCGACAGGCGTCGCTGCGAGGGATCCCGATCTGGGGGGAGGTCGAACTCGCCTGGCGGATGAGCCAGCCGGATCGGGCGGTGCCCTGGCTGGCCGTGACCGGAACCAACGGCAAGACCACCACCGTGGGCATGGTTGAATCGATGCTGACCGCTGCCGGGCTCACGACGGCGGCGGTCGGCAACGTGGGTCGTCCGATCGTCGAAGCGGTGCTCGACGACGTCGCGTACGACGTGCTCGCGGTGGAATTGTCGAGCTTCCAGTTGCACTGGACCAACAGCCTGTCGTTGCACTCTGCGGCCGTGCTGAACCTAGCCCCCGATCACCTGGAGTGGTACGCGGACCCAGCCGGCTGGCCCCCCGGGGCGACCGGACCGATGGACGCCTACGCGGCCGACAAGGCCAGGATCTTCCAGCGAGTTCGACATTCCTGCGTCTACAACGTCGCCGACCCTGCCACCGAGCAGATGGTCGCCGAGGCCGACGTGATCGAAGGTGCCCGTGCCATCGGCTTCACTACCGGCATCCCTGGCCCGTCCATGCTGGGGGTCATCGACGACTTGCTTGTCGATCGTGCCTTCATCGCCCAGCGACGGGATTCCGCGGTCGAGCTCGCCAAGCTCTCCGATGTGGTTCCAGCAGCCCCCCACAACGTCGAGAATGCGCTTGCCGCAGCCGCTCTGGTGCGGTCGTACGGGGTGCCGCCGCGGGCAGTCGCCGACGGACTGCGCCGCCTTCAGCTCGGTGACCACCGCATCCAGACCATTGCCCAGCGAGAAGGCGTGCGCTACGTCGATGATTCCAAGGCCACGAACCCGCATGCCGCCGCCGCGTCGCTGCGGGCCTTCGACTCTGTGGTCTGGATCGCCGGTGGCCAGGCGAAGGGCACGACGTTCGACGACCTGGTGCGCGACTACGGCCCGCGCCTGCGCGGAGTCGCATTGCTGGGGGTCGATCGCCACGTGATCGCCGAGGCGCTGGCTCGACACGCACCGGACGTCCCGACCTTCGTGGTCGACTCCGGCCAAGATAGGGCGATGGCACAAGCGGTGGAGTGGGCGTCGACCCTGGCGGAGGCCGGGGATGTCGTGCTGCTCGCGCCCGGTTGTGCCAGCAAAGACATGTACAGCGACTACGCAGCCCGGGGGGACGCTTTCGCGGCCGCCGTGGCAGCCCTGGACCGACAACGATAGGAGGCCGGAGCCAGTGGCGATCCTCGCTTCCCCACGTTCAGTGGATCGCACCGGAAACGCCTCGCCCCCACCACCCGTGGGCGGCGGACGACGGCGGAGCCTCGTGGTCGAATGGCTGGGGCATCCCCAGGCGAGCTACTTCCTGGTGTTGGTGCCGACGGTCCTGCTGCTCGCCCTCGGCAGCATGATGGTGCTCTCCGCGTCGAGCGTCTACGCGTACGTCCGGTTCGACGACGCCTACTACTTCGTGAAGCGGCATGCCGTATTCCTGGTGGTCGCTGGGCTCGCAGCCTGGATCCTGGGGCGTTCCACCCCCCGACGCCTGAAGATCGTCGGATGGGGCGCCCTTGCGTTCGCCTTCGTGATGCAGCTGCTCACTTTCACCAGCCTGGGGTTCGCCAAGAACGGCAACCGCAACTGGGTGGAGATCGGCCTCGGCCTGGGCAGGGTGCAACCCTCGGAGTTCGCCAAGCTCGCCATCGTGCTCTGGGGGGCGGCCATCCTTTCCAGCAAGCACAAGCTGCTGGATCGTCCCAAGCACTTGATGGTCCCCTTCGTGCCGGTCTCCCTGCTGCTGATCGGCCTGGTGATTCTGCAGCGGGACCTAGGCACCGGCATGGTGCTGGGTGCGATCGTGGTGGCCGTGCTGTGGTTCGTCGGGGCACCGTGGCGGTTGCTCGGTGCGATGCTCGGAACCGTTGCGTTGGTCGTCGCGGCACTGGTGGTCACCTCCACGAGCCGAATGGGGCGCATCCTCGGCTTTTTGAACCAGGATCTCGACCCGCTCGGCGTCAACCACCAGCCCATCAAAGCCATGTTCGCCCTCGCCTCCGGGGGTTGGTGGGGTCTCGGCCTCGGGGCCAGCCGCCAGAAGTGGGGCGGGCTTGTCGAATCCCACACCGACTACGTCCTGGCCGTGATCGGTGAGGAAATGGGCTTGGTCGGGACCCTGCTCGTGCTGGGGTTGTTCCTGACCCTGGGCTATGCGGGGTTCCGGATCGCGATGCGTTCCGACATCCGGTTCTGCCGGTATGCCGCCGCCGGTGTTACCTCCTGGCTGATGATCCAGACCCTGGTGAACATCGGCGTGGTGCTGCGCATGATCCCCGTTCTCGGCGTGCCCCTGCCGCTGCTTTCGTATGGCGGCTCTGCACTGCTCGCCAACCTGTGCGGCATCGGCATCCTGCTCGCCTGTGCGCGGCAGGAACCCCAGGCCCGCACCTTCGCTGAACGACGCCGCCGGCGCCAGCGCAAGACCAAGGTCTCCAGCGTCGTCCCCAGCCGACATGGGTAGTCTGAGGACGGTGAACATCGTTCTGGCCGGCGGTGGGACGGCGGGGCACACGTCTCCGCTGATCGCCACCGCCCAGCAGTTGCACGTGCTGGCTCCTGAGGCGGCGCTGTTGTGCGTCGGCACCCCCAAGGGCCTGGAGACGCGGGTGATCCCCGAGGCTGGTCTCGAGTTGGCGCTGATCCCTCCGGTGCCGCTGCCACGCCGGCTCACGATCGAACTGTTCGCCGTTCCCGGCCGTCTCTTCGACGCAGTCCGGCAGGCCCGCGGCGTCCTGAAACGGCATACCGCGGACGTCGTGATCGGATTCGGCGGCTACGTCTCGCTGCCGGTCTACCTCGCGGCTCGTCAGCTCAAGGTGCCGATCGTGCTGCACGAGCAGAATGCCGTCCCCGGACTGGCCAACCGCATTGCCGCACGGTTCGCGACGGTCGTCGGGGTCTCCTTCCCCGAGACCAGACTCCCGCACGCCGAGCACCTTGGCCTGCCGATGCGCCAGGCGATCGCCGACCTTGACCGGCCCGCGGCAAGGGCGGCCGCCCGGACGCGTTTTGGCTTCTCCGACGACCTGCCGGTGCTGCTGGTCAGTGGGGGCTCGCAAGGTGCGCGCAGCATCAATCACGCGCTCGCTGCGGCGCTTCCGAAACTTCTCGCCGCAGGCGTCAACGTCCTACACGTGCTCGGCCCGGCCAACCTGACGCCAGAAATCGTCGAACAGCAGGAGTCAGTCACCGGCGCGAGGTACCTGCCGCTGGCCTACGTCGACGCCATGGATCAGGCTTACGCAGCGGCCGAGCTGATGGTGGGTCGCTCCGGGGCTGGAACGGTGATGGAAACAGCCATGGTGGGGTTGCCCACCATTTTCGTGCCGTTGCCGCACGGGAACGGCGAGCAGGCCCGCAACGCCGACTTCTTGCTGGCGGCGGACGCTGCCGTGCTGGTCGCCGACGCCGAACTGTCCGGGCCGCGGCTGGCTAGCGAGGTGCTCGCGCTGATCAGCGATCAGCCGCGGCTGGCGGCGATGGGTCAGCGCTGTCGGGCCCTCGTTCCCTCGGGTGCCGCCCGCGCCCTGGCGGAACTCGCGCTCGGGGCGGCTAGGAAGGAGCGCTGATCATGGGCTTGATCCGACCCGTTCCCCTGCTTCCGGCCGCCGAGCTCGGCGACGTTCACTTCATCGCCATCGGCGGTGCCGGGATGAGCGGAATCGCCACTGCCTACGCCGACCTGGGTGTCCGGGTCTCCGGGAGCGACCAGGCGGATTCGGCGACCCTGCGCGAGCTTCAGGCCCGTGGCATCGACGCCCGGGTCGGCCACGACCCCGCGAACCTGGGTAACGCGACCACGGTCGTGGTGTCCTCAGCAGTTCGGGAAACCAATGTCGAGCTGGCTGAAGCTCGGCGTCGCGGCTTGCGGGTCTGGCACCGCAGCGCCGGTCTCGCCGCGCTCATGGTCGGACGGACGGGGATCGCGGTCACCGGAACCCACGGCAAGACGACGACGTCGGCGATGACGGCAGTGCTGTTGGCTGAATGCGGCGCCGACCCCAGCTACGTGATCGGTTCGCCGCTGACTTCCTCAGGCACCAGTTCGCACCTGGGCGGCGGGGAGGCCTTCGTCGTCGAGGCGGACGAGAGCGACGGCTCATTCCTGCAGTACCCGGCACGGATCGTGGTGGTCACCAACATCGAGGCCGATCACCTCGACAACTGGGGTACGGCCGAGGCATATTTCGCCGGTTTCGTGGAGCTCACCAATGCCCCCGGCGTCGAGGCCGTCGTGCTGAGCGCCGACGATCCGGGTGCCCGGGTGCTGATCGAGCCGCTCCGCGCCGCCGGCAAGCGGGTCGTCACGGTAGGGGAGGCGGCCGATGCGGACGTCCGGCTGGCGGCACTCAGCTTCTCTGGCTCACGGGCGAGCGCGTGGCTGCAGGCTGCTGACGACCAGGGCCCCCTGGACCTGGCCGTTCCGGGGCGCTACAACCTGCTGAACGCAGCCGCCGCCTACGCGGTCGGCACGCTGCTGGGCATCGATGGGGCGCGGTTGCGTCAGGCGGCTGCCGCGTTCGACGGCACCGACCGACGTTTCGAACGGGTGGGTGAGTGTGGCGGAGTGGTCGTCATCGACGACTACGCCCACCACCCGACCGAGGTGGTCGCCACCTTGACCGCGGCGAGGGTCCTGGCCGGGTCGGGGCGGCTGGTTGCCTGCTTCCAGCCCCACCTTTTCACCCGGACGCGTGACTTCGCCGCCCAATTCGCCCGGGCCCTGGCACTGGCCGACGTCATCGTGGTGCTGGGCATCTACCCGGCACGGGAGGACCCGATCCCCGGGGTCACCGGCGAGCTGGTTTCGGAGGCGCTGCGGGGCATCGCCGAGCCCGGTACGGTCCACTACGTCGAGGCAATGGTCGATGCCCCTCGGCTGCTGGCAGCGCTGGTCGCACCTGGTGATCTCGTCGTCACCCTGGGTGCCGGAGACGTCACGCGGGTTGGTCCGGCGCTGATCGGACAGCTGGCTGAGAGGGCGGGCGGGTGAGCCCTTCAGCGGTCGACGCGACCGCTCGTCTGGAACTGCGACGTCGCCACGATCGCCGGCGCCGCTGGTGGCACTGGGCGCTGGCTGGACTGGCCGGGCTGGTGGTTGCCGGCCTGGTTTGGCTGGTGGTCTTTTCCCAGGTGCTTGCGGTCACTGAGGTGGTGGTCCGTGGCACCAAAGTCACCACGCGGGCCGAGGCGCTTGGGGCCGCGCAGATCCTCGCGGGCACGCCGTTGGTCATGGTGGACGTGGCAGCCGCGGCTGACCGGGTGGCCGGATTGCCAGCCGTCGCCTCGGTCTGGGTCCGTCGCGACTGGCCGAACCGGATCGAGGTCTCGATGACCGAACGCACCCCGCGCTTGGCCATCCCCTCGGGGACGGGCTACCTGGTCGCGGACGCCAGCGGCGTGGTCTTCGACACAGCCATGGCCTTGCCTCACGGATTGATCCAGGTCGAGGCGGACCCCGACGTGCAGCAACTGCTGGTTGATGCCGGGACCGCCTATTCGTCTCTCAGCAGCGGGACGGCAGCGAAGGTTTCGCGAATCAGCGCCGACGGCAAGGACTCGCTGAGCCTCCGGATGCGTGACGGATCGCGGGTCTTCTGGGGCAGCGCCGAGCAGTCACCGCTCAAAGCGCAGGTGCTGGAGGCGCTGATGTCGCGCGGAAGTGGGTCCTTCGACGTCTCCGCTCCGTCCCACCCGACGAAGCGTTGATCACCCCAACTCTGAACCAATAGTTGAGGTACACGCCGACCGTCGGTGTCTTCTTGGACAAGGTCATGGGCGTCTCATAACTTTGGACAAGCCGAGATGGAGTCACCCTTCCCCGGGATTCGTCCTTGACACCAGCGGCATCCGGCTTGGACGAGTAGGTGGAGAATCGCGTGGCAACTGCATCCCAGAACTACCTCGCCATCATCAAGGTGGTGGGAGTTGGTGGTGGCGGCGTCAACGCCGTGAATCGGATGATCGAAGGTGGGCTGCGAGGGGTCGAGTTCATCGCCATCAACACCGACGCGCAGGCCCTGCTGATGAGCGACGCGGACGTCAAGCTCGACATCGGTCGTGACCTGACGCGCGGACTTGGTGCGGGTGCCGATCCGGCCAAGGGACGCCAAGCTGCCGACGACCACGCCGATGAGATCGAAGAGGTGCTCAAAGGCGCCGATATGGTTTTCGTGACCGCTGGCGAGGGGGGTGGCACCGGTACCGGCGGCGCGCCGGTGGTGGCCAGGGTCGCCCGCTCCTTGGGCGCTCTGACGATCGGCGTGGTGACCCGTCCGTTCAGCTTCGAGGGAAAGCGTCGCGCCACGCAGGCCGAGGACGGCATCGCCGCGCTCCGCGAAGAGGTCGACACCCTGATCGTCATCCCCAACGACAAGCTGCTCGAGATGACCGACCATCACGTGGCGATCCTGGACGCGTTCCGCCAGGCCGACCAAGTGCTCACCCAGGGCGTCTCTGGCATCACCGATCTGATCACTACGCCCGGCCTGATCAACCTGGACTTCGCCGACGTGAAGGCCGTGATGTCGAACGCCGGGTCGGCGCTGATGGGCATCGGTTCCGCCCGCGGTGAGGACCGTGCCCGCGCCGCCGCTGAGATGGCTGTTTCCTCGCCGCTGCTGGAAGCCAGCATCGAGGGTGCCCACGGCGTGCTGTTGTCGATCGCCGGAGGTTCAGACCTAGGGCTGTTCGAGGTCTCGGCCGCGGCCAACCTCATCGAGCAGGCGGCCCACGAGGACGCCAACATCATCTTCGGCACCGTGATCGACGACGCACTGGGCGACGAGGTCCGGGTGACGGTCATTGCCGCTGGGTTCGATGGGGGCCAGCCGCCGCGGCGCAACCGTCCCGAGGTCCGGCAGCGTCCGGAGCCGGTGGCCGCTTCGAGGCCGACCGTGGTGCCGGCCGAAGAGCCTGTCCCCGTGGTCGCCCGACCGGCCGTCGTGTCGAAACCCGTCGTGATCGACGACGACTTGGACGTGCCCGACTTCCTCAAGTAGGGACGCGTTGTTCAGCTACCGAAACGACCCCGGCGCCGATGGTGTCGGGGTCGCGTTCTGCGATGCGGTCGGGCTCGAGGGATCGGTGCTCGACCTCGGCCTCCAGGATGGTCACCGCAGTGGGGACTGGGAACTCGTCGAGGCAGTTCTCGGTGTCGAGGTGCGCTGCGCGCGCCAGGTGCACGGGGTGCGGGTGCTCACCGTCGGGCCGGACACCGACCAGCGACGGTGCGGCGCCGAGGAGGCCGACGCCCTGATCACCACCAGCCGTGGGTTGGGAGTCGCGGTCCGCGTGGCCGACTGTGTGCCAGTCCTGTTCGGGGACGCTGCTGCGGGTGTCGTGGCCGCCGCCCACGCTGGCCGGGTTGGGTTGGCCGCCGGCGTGCTGCAGCGGACGATGGCGGCGATGCTGCGCCTCGGGGCGACGGAGGTGACAGCCTGGATCGGCCCGCACATCTGCGGAGCCTGCTACGAGGTTGGCACACAGATGCGGGACGAGATCGCCGCCGGTGTGCCCGGGGCGGCGTCCACGACCTCGTGGGGGACAGCCTCGCTCGACTTGGGAGCGGCCGCTTCTCAATTGCTGGAGGGGCTTGGCTGCCGCGTGCTGCGTCACGATCCGTGCACCCTGACTTCCGCGACGCTGCATTCCTACCGCCGGGATCCCCTGACGGCCGGGCGGCAGGCTGGCATCATTTGGCTTCCTTGACGCTGACCCAGCGTGTCGGCGTACCGCCTCCGGCGAGGCTGCGCCGTCGCTTGTTAGGGTTCTGCACGAGTCCGAGCAGTGAGAGGCGAACACAATGGCTGACCGCTTGAAGAAGGCTGCCGTCTGGCTTGGCCTGGCGACGGATCATGAGTACGCCGAGGCGGAGGTGGGGGCCGATGATGTCACCGAGGAAGTGCTGGAGCGCAGTCCCCAGGTGCCGCAGTCGCGAAGCGTGACCGAGTTGGAGAGTCGCCGTCCGGTCGCTCCGCAGCCGCGGACGGCTGACATCAGCCGCATCATCACCGTGCATCCGCGGACCTACAACGAAGCACGCACCATCGGGGAGAGTTTCCGCGACGGCGTGCCGGTCATCATGAACCTCTCGGACATGGAAGACGTTGACGCCAAGCGCCTGGTCGATTTCGCAGCCGGGTTGATCTTTGGCCTACATGGCACTATTGAACGCATCACCAGCAAGGTGTTCCTGCTCTCACCGCAGAACGTGAAGGTGGCTGCTGAGGACAAGGAACGCATCGCGGGTGGTTTCTTCAATCAGTCGTGACAGCGGAGGGGCTAGATAGGCGTGGTCGGGGCAATTCTCGGATTCATCATCTGGCTGTACCTGATGATCCTGACGGCGCGGGCTGTGTTGTCCCTGATCCCGCTGTTCGTCCGCAACTGGCAGCCGCGGGGCCTCATCCTGGTAATCGCGGAGTTCGTCTACACCCTGACGGACCCGCCGCTGCGTTTCCTGCGGCGCTTCATCCCGCCGTTGCGGATCGGTGGCAGTCAGTGGGACATCGGCTTCCTGATTCTGTTCATGGGCTTGTCGCTGGCCATGCGGGTCATCCCCGCACTGTTCTAGTTCAGAAGAACTCTGAACCTTCAACCCGTTTGTCTTGGACTACTCCTCGACGCTGCACTAGCCTGATGGCCGGATCGGCGTTCAGGATTCCCCCGGTGTGCCGAAATCGAAACTCATGAGGTGAACGATGACCCTGACCTTGGAGCAGGTCCGACAGACCCGCTTTCATCTGGCTCGCCGCAACGGTTACGAGCCTGTCGACGTGGACAACTTCGTCGACAAGGTGGAGGCCACGCTCTCGCAACTGGCAGAGGAGAATGAGACCCTCAAGCAGCAAATAGACGCGTTGGGTTCCAGCGAGCCCTCGAGCATCTTCGTGCCGGGCGATTCCTCCGAGGCTGACCACTTCAAGGAACAGCTGGCTTCCCGCCAGGGCGAGCTCGACTCGGCCCGGGGTGAGCTGGACGGATTACGGGCCCACGTCGAGAACCAGGCTCGCGAACTTGAGCGGCTGCAGGCCGAACTCGGCGCGAAGCAGTCCGAGATCGATGCGGTGCGCGGCGAACTCGAGGCACTCAAGGTTCCGCAGTCGACGGACGGTGAGCCCAAGGCGAGGGTCGAGAACATCGTCGTCACGAGTTCGGCGGACGCTTCTCCGGCTGTCACGCGACTGCTGCAGATGGCCACCGAGCAGGCTGAACGGCTCATTGGCGAGTCCCAGGCCGAAGCTCAGCGGGTGGTCTCCGAG